>JAHIVC010000097.1 GCA_018816945.1 Bacteroidota bacterium
GCATCTTAGCTGTAATATGCTGACTCCTGAACAAGCACATTTAACATCAGGAAAACTAAAAAGAAGATGGAAAAACTATTATAAAAAATCAGTAACTTTAAATGTTTAATCTGTAAACTTTTTTTAGGACGACACACCCCTGAAACCCACCGGATCAGCAATTTAAACCCTGCGAGGGCTTAAAGCCCTCGCAGGGTTTATTGGTCAAATTTAATGAATTAACCTACTTAAGCTTTTCCAGTATAAATTCAATAGCTTTATCCAATTGAGGATCCTGTCCGTTGATGCGGTCCTTAAACGTATTTTTAATATAAATATCAGGTTTAACACCCGTCATTTCCAGATCATCTCCGTTCAGGTCGAAACAACCCCAGGTAGGCATCCGGGTTGATGATCCATCTACCATTCCCCATGAAGAAGTAAAAACTATCCAGCGATAGGTTTCGGTTCCGATAATGGTTCCAAGTTTCAAATTCCTGAAACCTGCTGCTGTCATCTCGGCGTCGCTTAAACTATGCTCGTTGATCAGCAGTACAATTGGTTTGCCTGAAGGCGCAAAATTTGGTTGCGTTGATATTTTCCCACTCCTTTGTTTCCATAGCAAATAGGGTTTTTGAGATAAAAACTGCAATACGTCGTCGTGTATATTCCCTCCACGATTATAACGAAGGTCCAAAATAAGCGCATCGCGATGTATCGCTTCAGTTGTCATATCAATCATAAAATCAGCCAGGCTTCCATCACCCATATCTTTCATAAAGGCATAAGCCACTTTACTATTTGTTTTATCATCTACCCGTTTTTGATTGTTGGCGATCCATTCATCATATAATAATGTATTCATTTGGCGCGAACTGACCGGATGCACGTTTACATTAAACTGTTTACTAGCTCTTATAAATGTAAGGGTCAATTCATCGGGTAAATTTGCAAATGAAAAATAAGTTTGCCTGTTTTTAGTGGCATCAACTACTTGACCATTTACTTTAACGAGCTTGTCGCCGGCCATTACCTTTGCCTCAAATAAGTCAAGCGGCGAATTATCAACGATTCTTGATACGGTATAAGGATTATTGGCATCGAAAACAATTCCGGTTTCAGCTGTTGCTACTTTATAGAAGGTAGTTTCTTCGTCTCCTCTCGAATTAAAACCAAGATGTGAGCCGTTTAATTCGCCCAGCATATCGTTCAACAAGGTTCTTAAATTATCCCGGTTTTTGATATATGGAAAGAATTTTTCATTCTTTTTAAGTACTTCTTTCCAATCAGCACCATGAAAGTTTCCATCATAGTAATTTTCGTCGAGTGCAGCCCAGTTTTCATAATACATTTGAACAAATTCTTCGTTCAGCATTTTGCTAAACTGATAACTCACGTCAATTTTTGCTGTTTTATTCTGTGATAAATTTAATTCATGAATGGTCCCGGAAATCAGTGCATAAATCTTATCCTTTGATTCAACAATATCACCAATTCTTCCATCCACAATTTTTTCTGTCTTTGGTCGGTCAAACGGATCCAGTTCCATTTTCCAAAGACCACTTACACCTTTATCATGATTGGATTGGAATAATACGATGGTTTGTCCTTTTACATCAATCACATAGGGTGCATACTGTTGTCCGCCCCTTACTGTTAAAGGCTCCCATCGTTTTTCGAGGTTCTTCAAATCAATGATAATTTCAGGTTTTGAAGAATCTTTCTTTTGCTCTTTTGCAAACAGGGCATCGTACTCATCCAGTTTGAATTCTTTTTCAAATCGGTATAGCGGAAGGCGGAAAAGCGAATTATTTTCGGTTCCTCTGGGAAAACTTGCTTTAAATCTATCGGCCGAAAAATAGAGGTATTTCCCGTCGGGCGACCAAGAAGGGTCATCTTCGGCAACCCCATTATTGGTGAGGTTTATACTCTTTTTTGTTTTCAGGTTGTAAACAAAAATATCGCGTTCAAAATTACGATATGCCGTATAGCTCAAATATTCATCATTAGGCGAAAATTTTGGGCCTTCACCTCTGAACCAGAATTCATCATCGATTAAATTGCTGATTTTTAGGGTAGTCAAATCAATCATTTTGATCTGTTTCGAACCACTGATATAAACAGCTTGCGTTTTATCATGATTTAATTCAATTTCCCTGCAAGTTGCCTCCTCATTGCTCAGCATTTTCTCTTCACCCTCAATGGCGGCATTAATGGTGAATAAATTTGCCCAGCCTTTACTGGTCCGGGTATAGATCAATGATTTATTATCTTTCATCCATTTTACTTCACGAACCCGCTCGGTTGCATTGGTTTTCATTTCTTTCACAAATTTCCCTTTAATGTCAGAAACAAATAATCGACCACGAGAGATAAAAGCAATTTTTTTATTGTCGGAAGAAATATCAAAAAAATCAATTTTGTCTTTGACCTCATAATTTTTAACCGTGTTTAAAATATCGGCTTCAAATAACTGAATTTCGGGTTTTGTGGTCTTATTGTTTTTAACATCATAAACGAAAAGTTGATAGTCTTTACAGAACACCACCTTTTCGCCGTTGGCACTTACCTGTGGTCGATCGATTGCAGATTTAAAACCGGTCAATGGTTTTTTAACCCCATCGGCAAAGGTATACAGGTTGTATTCTTTATTGAATTCATCCGAAACAAAATAGACTTTTCCAAATCGATCAACGGTAGGCCAAAGATCTTTTCCTTCATAATTTGTCAGCATTTTGAACTCATCCTTTTTAGGATCATAATATTTGATATCAGGATTATGATCGCCAACATATCTTTTTCGTTGAGGAAACATGAAACTCTCCCACGATTCGGTAAAATAATATCCATCCGATACCGGATCTTTCACCAAATGATGCGGCATATTAAAATAATGATCACCAAATAATCGTTGTGGGGTTCCTCCATCAATATTTACCTGAAATGAAGTAAAAGTATTGTAACGGGTTGAAGTAAAATAAACTGATTTAGAATCCCACGCCCAACTCTCAATAAAATCATTTCCATCATGAACTGTGAGTTGTTTGATGGCACCACCTTCCAAAGGCATTAAATAAACATCTGCATTTCCATTTTGCGTTGAGGAAAAAGCAAGCCATTTTCCATCAGGTGAAAATCGAGGATTTGACTCAATACCTTCCAATGCGGTTAAGCGAGAAGCTGATCCACCCGATACATTTACTTTCCATAAATCATTTTCATAAACAAAAATGATCGTGCTGGCATCCGGCGACAAAGTCGGCTCGGAAATAAAAAATGGTCCTTCATTCTCTGCTAATGAGCTTCCGCAGATCATTATAAATAAACTCAGTAAAAACAATATCTTTCTCATTTTATAAAATTTAATTTGTAAACGTTTTTTGGATTTATTTTAATTATTACCCCCGAAATTATTCAATTAACTTTCGGATTTAAGAAGCATAAATTTACAAAAAGAACCGAAATCAACTGTCTGAAGTTAATAAAATTGATAAAACACGAAAAAATTATGATAAACACGAACTATTATCCTATTTAAAAAATAATCACGGTTATGAAACCCCAAAGTTCCGAGAATTCGGGAGAAACTAATTCCGCAGCAGAGCTGCAGGGTTCGTCTTGCAAATTTCAGCCTGCCTGCTGCAGTCAGGTTCGCTTACTCCTGAAATTTGAGTCTCACGAATAAAAACTGTACCTTTACTTCGGTTGCAGAAGCTAAGAAACTTAAATAAGTAAAAACCATAAATCACCAAATTAAAAAAAGATGAAAAGCATTAAAGGAACTAAAACCGAACAAAACCTGTTGAAAGCATTTGCAGGCGAATCACAAGCACGGATGAGGTATGATTATTTTGCTAAACAAGCCAGAAAAGAAGGACTGGAGCAAATTGCCTCTTTATTTGAGGAAACCTCATTCAATGAAAAAGCCCATGCCAAGAGATTTTTCAGATTTTTAGAAGGTGGTATGGTGGAAATTACCGCTTCTTATCCGGCCGGAATTATCGGTAGCACTTTGGAAAATTTAAAGGCATCCGCTGATGGCGAAAATGAAGAATGGACCGAACTTTATCCCGAATTTGCAAAAATTGCAGAAGAAGAAGGATTTAAAGAAGTTGCAACCGCTTTTAAAATGATTGCCAAGGTTGAGAAAGCACATGAAGAAAGATACCGAAAACTATATAAAAATCTGGAAGAAGGCCGTGTTTTTGAACGGGAAGATGTTTATGTATGGAAATGCAGGGTTTGCGGTTATTTGCATGAAGGTAAAAAAGCATTGAAAAATTGTCCGGCATGCTTGCACCCGCAATCGTATTTTGAATTACAGGAAACAAATTATTAGTAGACTTAAGATATCAGATTTTTGACTGTCGATTGTTTATTTTCGATTTATTTTTAAATAAAGATGGTTTCTTAGCGACAATTAACCTTTTTATTTGTTGTACTTGGGTTTTGTAGTGTTTGCAGGTAATCAGTCGTTCTAATCCGGCTTGGATGTTTTTAAGGTTACTTTTAGCTTGTCTAATTGATCGGCAACAGATCGGTCATTACAAAGATGAACAACTTTATTTTGCCCACCAATTTTACCGCTGAGTTCCATGTATTTTTTAAACCCGCTCGACCTGACCGGGGTGATTTTTAAAGGCTGCAGGATATTTCCTACGATCAAGTCGTCGTAATAAATGTTCTTCTTTCGTAATAACAGATCTAGTTTTTTCCCTAATGAATGGAGGTCGTTTGATGCTTTTTCAAACTCTATAAACCACTCGTGGTAAGGGAGTTCATTGTTTTCCGGGTTTACCTGCGGAGCCACGGTAAACTCAATGATTTGGATATTTTCTATTTGGGCCATCTCCTCAATTGCGCTTTCAACTTCTTCGGCTATTACATGTTCTCCAAAAGCAGAAATAAAATGGTTAATTCTTCCGGTAACTACTATTTTATAGGGGTTTAGCGAGGTGAATTTGATCGTGTCACCTATTAGATAACCCCAAAATCCGGCATTTGAATTTACGACAAGCGCATAGTTTTTATTCAGTTCTACATTTTCTATACAGATTCTATTTGGGAATGTTGACATGGATTCTTCCGCAGGTATAAACTCGTAAAAAATGTTTTCGTTGAGCAATAAGAGGAGGTCTTTTTCTTTAAGACTGTTCTGGTAGGCAAAAAATCCTTCGGAAGCGGGATACACTTCAAGGAAGTCAACATTTGGACCAATGAGTTTTTTAAATGTCTTTTTATACGGATTGAAATTGACACCGCCAAAGACGATTAATTGAAGTGCCGGAAATACTTCTTTGATGGTTTTTTTACCGGATCGTTCTAAAACTTTCATGAAATACATTTGAAGCCATGGAGGAATCCCACCGATTAAGGTCATATTCTCATCAATCGTTTCTTCTACCACAGCATCCACTTTTTCCTCCCAATCATCTATACAATTGGTTTTAAATGAAGGGAGACGGTTGCTTTGCAAATATTTTGGAACGTGATGCGCTACAATTCCGGATAAACGACCAGTTGGAATGCCTTTCGTTGATGATAATTCCGGACTTCCCTGAAGAAATATCATTTTACCGTTCACCAGTTCGGGATGATTGTTCTCATGAATATAGTTTAACAAGGCGTTTCTGGCGCTGTTAATATGATTGGGCAATGATTCTTTACTAATGGGAAGGTATTTGACGCCGGAGGTGGTTCCCGAACTTTTGCAAAAATAAATGGGCCTGCCCGGCCACAAAACATCTTTTTCGCCACTCTTGACACGTTCAATATATTCCCTTATATCTTCATAACTACGAATCGGAACATGTTTTTTAAATGATTCATAGTCGTGTATCTGGGCGAAATGATGGTCCTTGCCAAACTTTGTTTCTTTACCTTGACTGATCAAATAATTTAAGGTCTTTTTCTGATATTCAATTCCGTTCGAAACCCACTTGTTTGTTTTTCTTACGATGATTCCGGCAAACATTTTAGTCAACCATTGTTTCCCTCTCATGATTACTTATTTATTGATTCTTCGAGAAACTTTAAATAAACTTTAGCCCCCATATATAGCCCTTTTATAGGTATTCTCTCATTTTCTGCGTGAATACACTTTAAATATTCAATATCCAATTCAATTGGAATAATTGAAAATCCCTGAATACCCTTTGATCGAAAAGGGCCAACATCATTATAGTTCGGTAGCATGATCGGTATAGTGGTCACGTTTTCGTAGGATGCAAAAATTGCAGATTCAAGATGGCTATAAAACAGGTTTTCAATGCTTGATGCCATGGTAGGGCCCTTAGCTGCCACAATACCGATGCTAATCTCGTCATTTTTGAGTTTCTTTTGAATGAATTTGATCGTTTTTTTCTGCGGGTATTCAGGAAGCAATCGACAATCCAGGGTAACCGAAACCTTATTGGGTATTTGATTGATTGCCCCGGAATTGCTGTTAATGGAAGTAATTGTTATCGTATTAGTGAATAGTGAAAATATTTCCGGTTTATTTCGAAGCTTCTTTGATAAGATGAACTTGAAGCATCGCGGATGTTTCAACACGAATTTCGTTATACATGACTTTTGCTTACCTATGGCCTTTAATATTTTTATGTTTTCTTTTGTATAAATGAAGGGAGTCTTTTTCTTGGCCAAATTCGACAATGCAATGGTCATTTCTTTAATAGCGTATTGCAACGGCGTCACCGATCCATGTCCTAAAGTGGGAATACTCAGTTCTAAATGCAACCATAATGGTCTTTTTTGCACTACCGAAATTCCAAATATCGGATCATCTGTCTCTGCTTCGATGAGGTCACTCAATTCTGTCGCTCCTTCGCCTATGACAACTACAGGGTTTAAGTCGTGTAGATATTTATTCAGAACATACTCAACTCCTCCATCACACATGGTTTCTTCACATGAAACGGCCAAGAAAGTGACATTGTATTTAGACTCTATTGTATCATATTTGGATTTGTACTCCAATAAGCTGAATAATTGCATGATTGCAGCTCCCTTGTTATCAAATGCGCCTCGTCCCCAGACTTCTGTATCAGAAATATATCCGGAAAAAGGGGGGTGGATCCACAAATTTGAGTCACCCTCATCCACAACATCTATATGATTTAACAGAATGATGTTAGGCAGATTGTTTTCTAATGGCAACAGGGAGGCGCCAAAGTTGTAATTGGCATCTTCGTTACCATATTCATAGATATAAAGTCCGTTTTCACGGCAAACACTTTTCAGCCAGTCTCCGGCATATTGCTCATGACTGCTTAATGATTTATGCTGAATATATAAACTAAGTACTTCGGGTGCCGACAGCATTTTACTGTTTACAGAAATTCTGAAAACCGAATCAGCGAAATTTGCTTCGGCAATTGTTGAATATCCAGTGAAAAATGATAATAAAAATATAAGTTTCAAACGCATTTATCGTAAGTTTAAAAAGTTTATAACTATAAAATTACATTAGACCATAAGGTTTTGCCGCTAAGAACATACCACATAGTAAAATAAATAAAAAGCATTGAACTTACCAAACATCAAAAGCCCAAATACAATAAATAGGCTGTTACGTGTTCGTGAATTATTGTCTGAGATTTAGTAAGTTTCACATTATCAACACATAAGATATTAGATTGGGTTTCAAGTTTCAACCTGCCTGCCAGGCAGGGTTTCAAGTAACAAGATATCAGATCAGGTCTGTGGGATAAGAAATAAATCCCTGCAAACGATGCATTAAACATGATTCAATTAAAAATCATTATTTCGAGTGGTGCCGTTCTTTTAAAACCGCCTCAATATCAAATAATTGAAAGCCTTTTGCTTTTAGCAAAATTAAATAGTGATAAAGTAAGTCGGCAGCTTCGTTTTTAAAGAGATTATCGTCATGGTCCTTTGCTTCGATGATCAATTCAACCGCTTCTTCACCCACCTTTTGTGCGACTTTGTTGATCCCTTTTTTAAACAAACGATTGGTGTACGAATCATCGGCATTGTCGTCAATTCGTTGTTGGATGATTTGTTCGAGCCTATAAATAAATTGTGGATCTTCCTCCTGAAAAAAGCAGGAAGTATTTCCGGTGTGGCAAGTCGGTCCTTCGGGCCGGGCCCTTATTAAAATGGTATCATTATCGCAATCATGCTGCAGGCTTTTAACCCATAAAAAATTACCTGAACTTTCACCTTTTACCCATAAGCGCTGCTTACTGCGACTATAAAAACAAACCTTTCCTTCTTTAATGGTTTTTTGTAAGGCTTCCTCGTTCATATAACCCAGCATCAGTACCTGCAATGTTGCAGCATCCTGAATAATGGCCGGAACCAGTCCGTTGGCTTTTTTGAAATTAATGTTTATGTTGTTTTTCATTTATTAAGTATTTAGTATTAAGATACCAGACTCAAGACACAAGATTTAAATTTTAGAATATTTGGTAACTGAATTTACCCATCTGTTTTAGCTTTTAGCCCTGAACTTTATAACTCATAACTCATAACTCATAACTCATAACTTTTATCTACTGTCTTCTGTCTTCTACATTCTGACTTCTACATTCTTTTCTTTTAAATATTTCTTCAGTTCCGGTATCGGAATTTCCCCAAAATGAAAGATACCTGCAGCTAATCCTGCACTGGCTTTGGTTTGTTCAAACACTGCTTTAAAATGTTCCATTTTCCCTGCTCCTCCCGATGCTATGACCGGAATGTTCACCGCTTCACAAACCCGATTGGTAAGGTCAATCGCGAATCCTTCTCTGCACCCATCGTGATTCATAGAGGTGATCAGGATTTCTCCGGCCCCTCTTTTTTGGGCTTCTTTTGCCCACCAAATGGTTGAATAATTGGTGGGGGTGCGACCACCATCTACATAAACCACATCATCCGTTTTGCAGCGTTTGCTGTCGATGGCAACTACCACACATTGGTTGCCGAATTGACCGGCTATTTCCGTAATCAGTTCAGGTCTTTTTACTGCCGAAGAGTTTATGCTCACTTTGTCGGCACCGGCTTTGATAAGGGCCGACACATCTTCAATCGCATTGATGCCGCCTCCAACCGTAAACGGAACGTTGATTTCAGCAGCAATTCTTTCAACCAATTTTATCAGGGTTTTCCTTTTTTCGATAGTTGCCGTGATATCTAAAAACACCAATTCGTCAACCCCTTGTTTTACATAAGCCTTAGCAAGTTCAACCGGATCTCCGGCATCAATTATATCAATAAAATTTATTCCTTTAACCGTTCGTCCATCGCGTATGTCGAGGCAGGCAATGATGCGTTTTTTTAACATAGTTCAGCGAGTTCTTTCAAATTAATTTTGTTTTCATAAATGGCTTTTCCGATAATTACCCCTTCGCAGCCAATTGCTTTGAGCATTTTAACCTCTTCGATGCTCGAACATCCGCCACTTGCAATCAATTTCAAATTAGTCCGGTTTAGTATTTCCACATAAAGATCAATGGCTGAACCTAGCAACATTCCATCTTTTGAAATGTCGGTACAAATAAGGTATTTAATGCCTTTTTGTTCGTACGAGCGAATGAATTCGATCATGTCAATATCTACGGCATACTTTCTCCAACCGTTGGTCGCAATCTTTCGGTTTAAAACATCCATTCCCAAAATGATTTTATCAGGGTTATATTTTTGCAGGATACTGAAAAATAATTGCGGCTTCTGAACTGCCATGCTCCCTGCTGTAATTTGCTTTGCACCGCAACTGAAAGCCAGTTCAACATCTGAAATTGATTTTATTCCTCCGCCAAAATCCACCCTTAAATTTGTTTTTTTAGTGATGGATTCAAGCACTTTATGGTTAACAATTTGTTTTGATTTGGCTCCATCCAAATCAACCAGGTGAAGATAACTGAAACCGAACCCTTCAAACATTTTTGCCATTTCGAGCGGATCTTCTCCATAAATCTTTTGCGTGTCGTAGTCACCTTTGGTGAGTCTTACACATTTCCCGTTAATAATGTCAATAGCCGGTATAATTCTCATAGCTGTAAAAAGTTTTTAAGGATTTGTTCTCCAACTTCTGCCGATTTTTCGGGATGAAATTGAGTTGCATAAAAATTTCCACTTTTCATGGCGGCACTAAATGGAAGAATGTAGTTGCTTTCTGCAATCGTATTTTCGGAAAGCGTGGCATAATAAGTATGTACAAAATAAACATCATTCTCCAGTTTGATCCCAGTGAAAATTTCGTCTTTTATCCTGGTGAAATTATTCCAGCCCATATGTGGTACTATGTCTTCAGGAGGGAATGCTTTTACATTTGCGTCAAAAATTCCCAAACATTCCGTTTTGCCTTCTTCCGAATATTTACACATCAACTGCAGGCCCAAGCAAATGGCCAATACAGGTTGTTTGAGCGATTTAATGCAAATATCCAGTTTGTGTTCTTTCAGGTATTTCATAGCTGATCCGGCTTCGCCAACACCCGGAAAAATCACCTTGTCGGCTGCCCTGATTTCTTTAATGTCATCCGTTACCTTGCTCTCGTAACCAAGCCGATCAAGTGCATTTTGCACCGAACGGATATTTCCTGCATTGTATTTTATAATTGCGATCATAAGCTTCCTTTTGTGCTTGGGATTTGAAAATTATTGGTTTTTGAACAAGCCATTTTTAAGGTTTTGGCAAAAGCTTTAAAGATGGATTCGATTTTATGGTGCTCGTTTGTTCCTTCCACTTTAATGTTGAGATTGCATTTTGCATTTTGGCAAAACGAACGAAAAAAATGTTCAAACATTTCTGTAGGGACATCCCCGATTTTTTCGCGTTTGAAGTCAGCGTTCCACACAAGCCACGAACGGCCTCCAAAATCGAGGGCAACCTGAGCCAACGAATCATCCATCGGAAGCAGAAACCCATAACGCTCAATTCCTTTTTTCAATCCCAATGCTATATCAAAAGTTTCGCCAAGCGTGATGGCCACATCTTCGATGCTGTGGTGTTCGTCCACCTTCAAATCGCCTTCAACCTTGATGTTTAAATCAAAATTACCATGACGGGCTAATTGATCGAGCATGTGGTCGAAAAATGCCAGGCTCGTATTCATTGACCCTTTTCCGGTTCCATCTAAATTGAGTTCAATTTCGACTCTGGTTTCCATAGTTTGACGGATCACCCTTGCGGTTCGAGGTTTTTGCTTTAACCACTGATAAATTTCCGCCCAGTTTTGAGTAATTAAATCTGCATCGGCATTTGCTTCTGCACTCAAAAAAATCGATTTACAGCCCATGTTTTTTGCCAACTGAACATCCGTTGCCCGGTCGCCAATCACACAGGAATTCGCCAAATCGTAATTCCCTTTTTGGTAGTGGGTAAGCATGGCAGTTCCGGGTTTACGAGTAGGTGCCTGATCTTCGGGAAAGCTTCTGTCGATTAAAATTTCGGCAAATTGAATCCCTTCATTTTCGAATGCCTGAATAATTTTGTTCTGAGCGGGCCAAAAGGTGTTTTCAGGAAATAAACTCGTGCCTAATCCATCCTGATTGCTTACCATCACCAGTTCATATTCCAGCTCATCGGCAATTCGCGCAAGATATTGGAATACGCCCGGGTAAAATTCCAGTTTTTCCAAACTGTCGAGTTGTAAATCAATGGGTGGTTCAATCACCAGGGTCCCATCCCGGTCGATAAAAAGTATTTTCTTCATCATAAAATATTTTTAAGTGCATTGATTAGTTTTTTGTTTTCGGATGGCTTGCCAACACTAAGCCTTAAGCAATTTTCAATTACCTGGTTTCTGTTGCGGATGATGATTTTACGATCGAGAAGTTGTTGGTAAACCTTGTTTGCATCCTTTACCCGAATTAAAATAAAGTTGGCATCAGAAGGGTAAATCTTCTCAATCCCTGCTATATTATTCAGATTAAGGATGAGTTGATTTCTTTCAGCGATCAGGGTGTTTAATTGTAAAATTGTCATCTCTTTATCAGCCAGTTTTTTCAGTATTTGCTTTTGGTTGGGGCTACTGATGTTATAAGGGGGTTTTACCTTATTTAAATACGACACGATTTTTTTATCAGCAAAGGCCATTCCTACGCGTGCTCCGGCCATTCCCCAAGCCTTACTGAAAGTTTGTGTGACGATGAGGTTTGGATACACTGAAAGCTTTTTCATCCAGGAACCTGCATTTGCAAAATCAATATAAGCTTCATCAATAATTACAATTCCCGGGAAGTTTTTAAGAATAAATTCAATGGTTACAGTCTGCATTAAGTTTCCGGTTGGATTGTTTGGCGAGCAAATAAATACGATTTTTAATTCGGTATCATTTAAAAACTGGATCGCATTTTTAAGGTCGATTTGAAAATTTTCGTTAAGGAGAAGCTTGATCATTTCCACCTCGTTGATTGCCGCCGAAACTTCGTACATGCCATAAGTCGGGGTAAAACTGAGTACCTTACTTTTTCCGGGCACACAAAAAATCCGATAACATAAATCGATGATTTCATCACTTCCATTGCCCAGAAAAATCATGCCTTCATCAATTTCTTTTAAAAGGCTGATTTGTTTTTTAAGTTCCTTCTGATAAGGATCAGGGTAACGGTTCAAGGTCCCAAAGGGATTTTCATTGGCATCCAAAAATACCCCTTCTTTGCCGCTAAATTCATCACGTGCGCTTGCATAAGGCTTCAATGCACGGATATTGGGTCGAACTAAGTTTTCTATGTCAAACATTTTTTACGATTTTAATCCTCCTTCGCGTTCGCTGCGGCGAACGAGCAGGGATTGGTTAGTTTTTAGTGTTTTAGTGGAACTATTTGCCTCCAAAGATTTTAATGACTTCAATTGATTCATTCTGATTGTTACTGCGTTTTTGTGTGCCATGAGCTGCTCGGCTTCGGCCATCATTTCGATGGCAGGGCCAATGCGCTCTAATCCTTCTTTACTTATTTCCTGAAAAGTGATTTTTTTCATGAAACTTTCTACTGAAACACCGCTATAATTGCGGGCAAATCCATTGGTAGGCAATGTGTGATTAGTGCCACTGGCATAATCGCCCGCACTTTCACAACTATAATTTCCGATGAAAACGGATCCGGCATTTGAAATTTGGCCGAGGTATTTTTTTGCATTTTTTATGGCAAGGATCAAGTGCTCCGGTGCATATTTATTACTGAGTTCAATGCACTCCTCAATATTGTTGAGTAAAATTGCACGACTGTTTTCGAGTGCCTTTTGAGCGATTGCTTTTCTGGGTAACAGGTTCAATTGTTTTTGAATCTCTTCCAAACTCTTTTTAATAATTTCTTCACTATCAGAAAGCAAAATAACCTGACTATCGGTGCCATGCTCAGCTTGTGAAAGCAAATCGGCAGCAATAAATTCAGGGACCCCACTTTCGTCGGCAATGATGAGTACTTCGCTAGGTCCGGCGGGCATATCGATAGCCAGACCGTATTTAAGTGCTTCCTGTTTGGCGGCAGTTACATATTGATTTCCGGGACCGAATATTTTATCTGCTTTCGGGATGCTTTCTGTTCCGAAAGTCAAAGCTGCAATGGCTTGAATGCCGCCAACTTTAAAAATGGTTTCGATCCCAATTAGTTCGGCAGCATATAAAATAGCCGGATTAATGTTTCCATTTTTATCGGGTGGTGTACACAAAATGATTTCTTTACATCCAGCAATTTTTGCAGGAATACCCAACATTAAAACGGTTGAGAAGAGGGGAGCAGTGCCTCCGGGGACATAAATCCCAACCTTCTCGATCGGACGATCTTCGCGCCAGCAATTCACCCCTTTGCTTGTTTCTATTTTAACAGATTTTTGAATTTGAGCTTTATGAAAGATTTCAATGTTATTTTTGGCAAGTTTCATCGCTTCCTTTAATCTGCCTTCGCGTTCCGCTTCGGCAGACGAGATGGGGTGGCATAATTCCCCAGAGCTTGTTACGGAAGAAAGGGTCCAGGGCTTGCCTTGGGATTTAATGCCATTTATTTCATCACTTAAGCCCGACGAATTTTTGATCCTGTTTTTGTCAATCTTAACCTCTTCGATTTTTACTTTATCGAACAGATAAGTATAGTATTTCAGTGATACATCTCCATTTTTTTTGATGTCGGAAAATACTTCTTTTACCAGTTGATTCAGGTTTTCTGAGTCAATAAATGGACGTTGAATGAGTTTTTCCAGTTCGGTCGAGTCAAATTTATTACCTGTATTGTTTGTGTATTGCATAATGGTTTTTTTAGAGGATCATTTTTTCGATGGGTGAAACAAGTATTCCCTGGGCGCCAAGGTTTTTTAGTTGAGCAATGATGTTCCAGAAATCATCTTCACGAACAACCGAGTGCAAGCTGCTCCAACCTTCTTCGGCGAGCGGAAGGACCGTAGGGCTTTTCATCCCGGGTAATATTTTACAAATGCCCTTGATCGCACTATTGGGGGCATTAAGTAAGATATATTTGTTAGCAGAAGCATCCCGAACTGATTTGATTCTGAATAAAAGCTGATTTAAAATGTTTTCCTTTGCTTCTGTTAAATTTTTGCTTGAGATTATTACGGCCTCACTTTGTAAGATGGTTTCAACTTCCTTGAGTCCGTTGGTCAGGAGTGTGCTTCCGGAACTTACTATGTCGCATATGGCATCGGCCAGACCTATTCCCGGAGCTATTTCCACACTGCCACCAATTTCTTCCACACTGGCGCTTATGTTGTTTTTATTTAAAAAATCGGATAATATTTTCGGATAACTGGTGGCTATTCGCTTATGGTTGAAATATTCTAAATTGAGGTATTGATCTTCTTTTGGAATTGCTAAACTTAGCCTGCAACTGGCAAAGCCTAATTTTTCAATAACTCCGACATTTTTATTTTTTTCGTATACTTCATTTTCTCCAAGGATTCCAATATCGGCAACCCCTTGTTCAACATATTGAGGGATATCATCATCGCGTAAGAACAGGATTTCAATCGGGAAATTGGTAGCGGCAGTTTTTAGCTTGCTGATTCCATTCGGAAGTTTAATGCCACATTCTTTTAAAATGTTTATCGATTTCTCACTTAACCTTCCTGATTTTTGAATGGCAATTTTTAGTTTACTCATTGTTTTTTATTTGTGTTTGAGTAAACCGTTAGGAAATAAAAAAACCCGATTGATTTACTCAAACGGGTTTAGAAATATTTTTAGATTACATATATCAATTCCTCCTCGCCTGAGTGCCAGTATGAAAATGATGATGATGTAATTTATTAAATGTCATTTTGTTTGTTTTTTTGAGAATGCAAATGTAAATATATTTTTAAATGCACAAACTATTTTTTTATAATATGCTAAAAAAATCAAAATCGGTTATTTAACCCTCAACCGGGAGTTGCCTGAAAAATCCTTCCTGAAGTGATAGAAATGTTTCAGTGCTTGTGATTTCAGGTATGGACTGTATTTTTTTAACAATAATTTCCTTTAGATGTTCATTATCCCTTGAATAAATTTTAATTAGCAATGAATATTGTCCGGTTACATGATGGCATTCTACGATTTCTTTAATTTGTTTAATCTTGGCAAATACTTCTTCGTGGGTACTGACGGAAGATAGCTGAACCTGCAGTCCGATAAAAGCACAAGTGGTAAATCCAACACCTTTGGGGCTGATATTGAATTGTGAACCTGTGATTACATTAGCCTCTTGCAATCGTTGAATTCGTTGGTGGATAGCTGCTCCGGATACATTGCAGGCGCGCGCAATTTCGAGAAAAGGTGTTCTGGCATTCTTAGTCAATAAACTAAGAATTCTTCGGTCTAAACTGTCTAAGTGAAATTTTGTGTCCATCGTTTTTAAAAGTTTACTTATGATTTTGGCAAAAATAATAAATTTCACTTATGAATTTCAAAAAAAACTAACTATATTTTCGATTTTCATAAGCATATACCAAAAGGTGCTTTCAAATTTTTTATATTTGAAAGATTGAACCTAATTGACGAAATCCCTAATTAAAAAAGTCACAACCTATGAATTCTTCCGGAATTAATCATTATTTAGAAGCCGCTGAAAGATCAGCTAAATGGCATGCTGAGTACAAAGCTGAAATGAAAAAATGCAGATTTGACACCATTGCGGTACATGGCCTATACTCTATGCAGGAAGCACTTGATTATAACCAAGGTTCCATTATTGAACCTATTTATATGTCATCATCACAAGCATATCGTGATTCTGATGAAATGGAAGCAGCTTTAAGTTATCAGATTCCGACCTGGTGTTATTCACGTATTGGAAACCCGAGTATGTATTATCTGGAAGGTGTTCTGGCCATGCTGGAAACTTATGGATCAGATTTGGATGCAAGTTGTTGCGCAACTTCATCAGGGATGGCAGCTATTTTTAGTGCTTGCGAGCCATTTTTAAGCGTTGATCCGAAACGGCCAAATAGTCCAATGAATTTTGTTGCAACATGTCAGGTTTACGGTGGGACTTTTCAGCAATTCGCCATTCGCAAACAACAGGAAAAAGGATCTGAGTGGAGAAAAGTAATCAGTTCGTCCGATATCCGTGAATGGGAAAAACTGATTGATGAAAATACCCGCTTTCTTTATGGCGAAATGCCGAGCAATCCAGGTCAGGCTTTTTTCGATTTAGAAGCCGTTGCTAAATTGGCCCATAAATATGGCATTCCTTTGATCATTGATAATACCGTTGGTTCCCCGGCTTTAATCCGCCCTCTTACATGGGGTGCGCATATTGTGATTCAATCTGTAACAAAATCACTTACTACCAGTGGTTTTGGAGTTGCCGGAGCAGTAATTGCGCGTAAAAACCTGGTTTTAAAAATCGATAATGACGCTCTAAAAGCGGATTTTGCAACCTATATTAAAGCATTGCCCAATCGTGATAATGGACCGAATATTTCACCTATGAATGCCGTCCTTGCATTAAATGATATTCGTACCTTGAGATCGAAAATGGATTTGATGAGTCGTAGTACGATGAAAGTGGCAAAATACCTGAAGAAGCATAAGCATATTGAACAGGTGGATTACCTCGGCCTTGAATCACATCCCTTACATAAACTGGCAAAAAAATACATGGTATTGGTTGATTCTGAGATGGATGAATTATACAATGAAAAGGTAAACCGTTATGGGCATCTGATGTCATTCCGCATTAAAGGAAGTATACAGGATACCCGTGATGTATTTGATGCATTCCAACGCATCTGGCGGGCAACTGATCTGGGCAGAATAAAATCTGTAGCTACCATTCCGGCTATTTCAACCCATCAACAGCAAGGCGAAGAAGCAAGAAAAATAGCCGATGTACCACCAAACCTTATCCGTTTATGTGTGGGTGGAGAACATCCGGATGATATCATTAATGATCTGGATCAGGCTCTTGCTGTTTTGGATGGTAAAAAAGTAATTAGCACTTCACCCGAATATTCAGCCGGTGGAGCTTCCTCTGCTCGATTAAGAAAAAATTAAATAATAAATAATAAAGAAATATGAAAAACAAATTAGCACTCATCGGTTTTGGTACCGTAGGTAAAGGATTATGCGAAATTCTTAAAATGAAGCAAGCCTATCTGAACAAAAAGTATGGCTTTGATTATTCAATAGTTGCAGTTGCTGATTTTGCTTATGGCAATGTATACAACCCTGATGGATTGGATATCGACCTAATGATGAAAGAGGCCGATGCAAAAAAGAAATTCACCAAAGATTTAACAAATCTTGATACTGTGAGCCTGATTAAAACATGTAATGCAGATGTGGTGTGCGAGTTGACCTATACCGATTTAACTACAGGCGGAGCTGCAATTGACCACTGCAAAGCTGCACTATCAGCAGGAAAGCATATTGTTACAAGTAATAAAGGCCCGGCCGCTCTTTTCTATCCTGAAATGAAAAAATTAGCAGATGATCATGGTGTTAAATTTATGATTGAAGGAACTGTTGTTGCCGGTACCCCGATTATCAATTTAACAGATGGTCCATTGGCCGGATGTGAAATCTCAAAAATTCGTGGCATTTTAAATGGAACAACCAATTATATGCTAACCGAGATGGAAAAAGGAATGGATTATGCTGAAGTATTGAAAATTGCCCAGGAGTTGGGCTACGCTGAAGCCGATCCTACTGGCGATGTTGAAGGATATGATGCACGTGGTAAGGTAACCATCCTTGCAAATATCGTGATGGGTGCTTCAATTAAAATTTCTGATATTAGCTGTAAAGGAATTACGAAAATTTCAAAAGCAGACATTGCAACTGCAAAAGCTAAAAATGCACGTTGGAAACTTATTGGTTCGGTTGAAAGGAAAAATGGGAAAGTTTTTGGAAGTGTAGCACCCGAAATGATTGACCTTTCTCACCCGCTTGCTGGAGTGATGGGAGCTACCAATGCCCTAACTTTTACAACTGATTTGATGGGAGATATTACAATTGTTGGACCGGGAGCAGGGAAAATCCAGACCGGATTTGCAATATTAACCGATATCCTTGCGATCCATAGAAATAAAAAATGTTGTTAAACGACCAATATGTTGAATTAAAGAAATAAAGAAATAGTGAAATAAAGAAATAAAGAAATATTGAAATATATCCGGTATGAGTTCTGAGAATTCAAAATATATCACCCTGAATGACCTTGAAGTTTATAAACTGTCGAGAGAGTTGTCATTTTCAGCTTGGGAGATATATCAGTTGTTGGGCAAAGATATTAAATGGGGGATTGGTCAGCAATTTATTCGATTCATTGATTCGATTGGAGCAAATATTGCAGAAGGATACGGACGATTTCATTATTTGGATAAAGTAAGGTTTTATTATCATGCAAGAGGTTCTTATTTTGAAAGTATAGAGCATTGGTTGGAATTGCTACTTGAAAGAAAGCTTATTGAAGGAGATGTGTTTGATAGATTAAAAGAAATTGGAAAAGAACTTCAAATCAAGCTCAACATGATAATCAAAGCTACTCTAAAAGCTAAAGAAGAGAATAAATAATATTTCGATATTTCACTATTTCATTATATCATTTTAAAAATTTAATTCTAATTAACAAACCAAGTTATGTCGTACACCTACAAATGTTTATATGTTGATTTAAGTAAAGGAAGTATTGAAAAGCAAGATTCCGATCGATCTTTACTTGAAAAATATATCGGAGGAAAAGGACTCGGTTTTGCATTACTCGAAAAACTTGCCCCTAAGGTCAATGCTTTCTCTGCCGAAAATCCTGTGATTTTTGCAAATGGTCCATTCACCGGGACCAAGGTTCAAACCAGTGCCCGAACTGCACTCGTTACAAAATCTCCATTAACCAATTCGATGCTCGATAGCCATTGTGGTGGAAACTTCGGCCCTGCGCTAAAAGCAGCAGGATTTGATTATGTTGTAATTACCGGCAAAAGCGAAAAACCCGTTTATCTTTATATCACCGATAAGGTATTAGAAATCAGGGATGCGGCAGATTTATGGGGAAATGGAATTTTTAAAACCACAGATCAGTTAATGGCAGAGCATGCCGGAATTAATCCAAGGGTTGCGGCTATTGGACCGGCTGGCGAAAATCTTTCAAAAATGGCGTGTATCGGGGTCGATAAACATCGTCAATATGGTCGGGGAGGAGCAGGAGCCGTTATGGGCTTTAAAAACCTTAAGGCGCTTGTTGTGGATGGATCAACTCCTATCAAATATTTTAATGAGGAAGTTTTTCTTGAATTGAATAAAAAATTCACACAGGACATTCTCGTGCAGGATGGGATTAAATTCAGGCGAAAAAATGGAACCATGAAGTGCATGAACAGCGGACAGGCCAATGAATTTTTACCTGTTAAAAACTTCAAAGAAGTGGTTTTTGATGACATTGAAAAAATCAATTCGGCGGCAGCACGCGAAGAACTTAACTGGAAAGACACTTCCTGTTTTAATTGTGATATCCGATGCTCAAAATGGGCTCGATGGGATGGCCATGAAGTGGAGGGTCCGGAATACGAAACAACAGCTTTTATGGGTTCAGGCAGCATGGTGAACAGCATCAAAGATGTGACCTGGGCCAATGAAATATGCAATGATTTGGGCCTTGATACCATTAGTGCCGGTATTACCTGCTCTTTTGCAATGGAATGCTATGAGAAAAACCTGATCGAAGATTGGGATGGGCTAAAAATGGAATGGGGCAATGCAAAGGAGCAGCGCAAATTCATTCATAAATTAGCAAATCGTGAAGGAATAGGAACTATTTTCGCCGATGGTACAAGAGATGCCGCATCAAAGATAAAGAAGGGAAGTAGTTCATTTGCCATTAATACATACGGAATGGAAATTTCCGGAGTAAACCCCAAAGGTTGTTTAACCATGGGGGTTGCCATGGCTGTTGCCGATTTTGCATCGCACACGCGTGCATGGATTACCGAGCAGGAAATGGGACCTGAATTTAAAATTGAGGATATTCCCGCTACCATTGCCGAAGGACTTGATACAACCAATGTTCGTAATTGTTTGGTTATTTGTGATTTCGTACCCATGAGCTTGGAGCGGCTTTCCGAATTATTGAACGCGGCAACAGGTTCAAATCATACCAGTGAAAGTCTTCAGAAAATTGGTACCAATCTCACTCATTTGGCCCGAAAATATAATGTGCGAAATGGCCGCAGCTATAAAGATGATACAATCCCCGATCGTTTCTTCGACGAAATTAATTTAGGAGGATTTATGAAGGGAAAAAAACTGGATCGTACTTTTTATAATTCGCTCATAGCCGAATACTATCAAATAAGGGGTTGGAATAAATATGGGCTTCCTAAATATTTTTAGTTTAATTTACTAGGGATGGCTTCCCGAACTCGCTAATGCGAGTCGGGACGCCATCCCAAAGTTTCTTGGGCTTTTCGGGATGGCGTCCTCTTCGAGGAAGCCATCCCAGCCTTGATCCCAGCCTTGAAAAGAGGGACGCCATCCCTTTTATTATTCCATGATCAAATGCTTCAAAACTTCCTCGTTTTGCAAGTTTTTATGATATGCTATAAACTCTTCTCTGCCATCAAACCACGAAAGTACTTCTTCACGTTTCAACAAAGTCGGCAAATTTGAAATAAGCGATTTATATGATGAGTAATCGTAATCCTGAAACCGATCTAGTACTTTATGTTTTTGAGGATTGAAATGAATATAAAACAACAATCTCATCAGATAATCCTTTTCGGTTACCCTCAACCGCTTAAATACATTCAGAAACAGATTGCCGGAGCGGTTCTCTCTTTTATTGAGAAGATTGGTATAGCTCAGCATAAAGCGTTTAAATTGATGGCTGAATTCCGTTCCCTCAATATCTTCATTTATCCTTAATAGTAAATGATAATGATTTGGAAGAAGCGCGTAAGCAAAAACATCCGCGACAGGAGTCATATATTGCCTGAATTTGACCAGGAATAGGTCATAATCGATTCGATCAATAAACACTTTTTCATGATTGTTTCCACGATTAAAAATATGATATGTCGCACCCGGAATGATTGGGGTCAATATTTTTTTTGATGGCATTTTTTAAAATGTTTTGGTTTTGAACTTAATACAGATTTTAATAAAATGTCACCTTTGGATCATGGGATGGCTTCCCGAACTCGCTGATGCGAGTCAGGACGCCTTTGCAAGAAGGGATGGCGTCCCGACCTTGTCGGGAAGCCATCCCTCAATAAATTCCCGGAAAATTAAATAAAATTTCACATTAAGGTTTGCCAACATTGATATATTCCCGAACTTTGTGTAAAACATAAAGAAATGAAAAACGGTGCATATACATTATTGATTACTCCTTTTTTGGAGGATTTAAGTTTAGATGAAAAAGGATTGAGAATCCTTGTTAAAAGGCAGATCGAAGCTGGGATTCACGGAATTGCTCCCTTGGGTGTTACCGGTGAAAATACCTTAATGACAGATAAAGAGGTTTATCGCGTGGTTGAGATCATTGCTGAAGAAGTAAAAGGAAAGGTTTTGATCATTCCTGATACCTGTACGGAAAACCTGAACGTTGCTAAAGAAAGGGTTAAGGTTTACAAGGATTTAGGTGCAGATTATATTTCGGTATTTTGCCCTTATTTCGTTCTTCCCAAAGCTGATGGAATTATTAAGTTTTATGCTGATTTAGCTGATTATTCTGAAGTTCCAATTCTCTTGCATGGGGCTAAGGGTCGCACGGGTGTTGAATTGACCCCTCAAATTTCTGCCGTACTGGCCAAGCATCCAAATATTGTTGGGATAAAAGACGGCAA
Source organism: Bacteroidota bacterium (assembly GCA_018816945.1). Classification (NCBI taxonomy): domain Bacteria; kingdom Pseudomonadati; phylum Bacteroidota; species Bacteroidota bacterium. Next base: position 22,201 of record JAHIVC010000097.1, read on the forward strand.
TAAGGATTTAGGACATTTATCGCAAGTAATTCACCTCACCCGCAATGAAGATTTTAAAGTCTTTACAGGAAAAGATACAACTGCTTATGCAACAGCTTTGATGGGAGGTGCAGGAACTTTTACGGTTGCCGGGAATATCGTCCCAGGAATCATGGCTAAAATGATAGATTTTATATTTGAAGGAAAATTAAAAGAAGCTGAAAATATTCATCACGAATATTTTGAAGTATTCGATTCTCTCCGGTTTGAAACCAATCCGATGGCGGCAAAGGCAGCACTTACTTTAATGGGATTGCCTGCCGGTAGTTTGAGGCCGCCTTTAACTCCTTTGAGTCCTAAATATGTAGAAGAAATCAGAACCATTCTATTGGAGAGAAAATTAATATGAACAGGATTTTAATCAAATCACCTGCTACCAGTGCAAATGTTGGGCCCGGCTATGATATTTTCGCCATGGCCCTTAAGTTTCCATACGATGAAATCGAAATTATTTTGGATGAAAGCGGTTTAGTTAAAATTGAGATTATCAATGATGACCAGAATATCCCAACTACTTTGATCGACAATACTGCAGGTCTTGCGGTATTGGAATTACTTAAAAGACAACAGCTTAAGCAGGGGATGACCATCCGTATCATCAAACAGATGAAATCTGGTGGAGGCATGGGAACAACAGGAGCCAGTGCCGCAGCAGCGGTTTATGGTTTAGATAAGCTTCTGAAACTTAATCTTGCGATGAATGAAATGATCGATATCGCGAGAATGGGGGAGGTTGCTTCAGGGGGTTCCCCGCATGCCGATAATGTGGCTGCTTCGCTACTGGGTGGGTTCATTTTGGTGAAAAGTTACAATCCGATAGATGTATTAAAATTGGAAATGCCAGAATTTCCTGTTGTTTTGGCTGCAATTCGGAAGAGCCAACGAACAACAAGGGGTTTTATCACTTACGAAATTGGTCAGGAAAAATTAAAGGAGCAAATGGCCAGATGTTCACGCATCATCCATGCCATTCATACCAAAGATATTCAGGAATTTGGTTCGGCCTTCAGTGTTGATCATATTGCAGAGCCGGTAAGAGGTGCAAGTATTCCGGAATACCTAATCGTTAAAAAACAAGTGATAGGTTCAGGTGCCTTTGGATGCCAGATCAGTGGGGGAGGATCATCGGTAATCGCTGTTTGTAGTCCTGAGAAAGTGGATGAGGTTGCGGATATTATGGAGCAGGGTTTTGCAAATAACCCTTATTTTGTAAAAGTTTATAAAACAACTACAAGCAATCAGGGAGTTCAGATAATCGGTTAAAATAAAAATTTAATAAATACGGATATGGAAATTCGATTTGATAATTTAAATGTATTGGTAACAGGCGCATCCAGAGGAATTGGTAAAGCCATTGCCAGTGAATTCGCCGCCTCGGGTGCTAAGGTAATTGCACATTATCATAAAAATGCTGAAAGTGCAAAAAGGCTCATTTCTGAAATCGACGGTACGGGTCACATTACCTGTCAGGCAGATATTGCTAATCCGGATTCTGTAAAATCGATGGTCGATAAACTTGTGAAGGAATTGGGACATATTGATATTTTGGTAAATAACGCAGGGATTTATGAAGAACTTAATTATTCAACACTTGATTATGATGAATGGCTTGCATCCTGGAAACGAACCATGGATACAAATTTAACAGGTGTTGCAAATCTTTGTTTCCTACTCTCAAAACATATGATCAAAATTGGTGGCGGTAAAATCATCAATATTACTTCACGAGGTGCTTTTAGAGGTGAACCTACTTCTCCTGCTTATGGTGCGAGTAAAGCAGGATTAAACTCATTTGGACAATCGTTGGCAAAAGCACTGGCACCGCAAAAAGTGCTGGTTTATGCCATCGCTCCGGGTTGGGTTGATACCGATATGGCCGCTATAGGAATGGAAGGCCCGAATGCGCAGGAAATTAAAGATCAAAGTCCACTCCGACGAATTGCCCGACCCGAAGAAATTGCCAAATCAGTTGTGATGCTGGCATCAGGAGTTGAGTACATGACCGGCTGTATTCTCGATGTAAATGGGGCTTCATATCTGAGAACTTAAATATATATAAAATATATTTTTTCTTATCAGGCTGTCCAAAAAGTTTATATTTAATCAAAATAGTCACATCGAGCGCCTGCCTGCAGCAGGCAGGAAGTCGAGATGTTTGATTATAAATGGATTCAAGATTTCGACATTTATCCGCCTTTGGTGGAAGCTCAATCTGCCCGTTTAAAAAGCCTTTTTGGACAGCCTAATTACTTCCAAATTATAAGTAAAACAAGTCTTTTATTTTCATAAACTTATAAATTTTGTCGATTCAGGCATTATTACTTACTGTTTTTATAAATTATTCATTTTTTGTTTTGAGTATTTATTGTAATCATTTTATTTCAGAATGATTTGTTAATTTTGCAATCTTAATTTAAATATTCATATGAAGACAGAAAAGACGAACTTTAATCCTGCAAATCAGATTCAGGATTTAGAACAATTTGGTGAGTTTGGGGGCGTAAATCCTGCGATAACGGATTCTGCTACTTTTACATTTATGCAGGCAAAAACGATGCTTGAGACTTTCACAGGAGAGGAGAAAGGATGCTTCTTATATTCAAGGCACTGGAACCCGAGCAATAAATTTTTAGCTGATGCGATGGCTGCAATGGAAGGAACGGAAGCAGCCTGGGTTACTGCTTCAGGGATGGGGGCCATTACCAATGCAATCATGCAAATTTGTAATAGTGGCGATCATATTGTGGCTAGTCGTACCATTTACGGAGGAAGTTATGCTTTTTTGAAGAATTATCTGCCTAAATTCAATATCACGGTAACATTTGTGGATATAACGAACATAGAGCGTGTTAAAAGTGCCATTCAGGAAAATACCAAAATTGTTTATACTGAAAGTATGACCAACCCATTGCTTCAAATTTCGGATATTCCAACATTGGCTGAAATTGCAAATAAGGCCGGTATTCAATTGATGGTTGATAATACTTTTACTCCGATGATCATTTCTCCGGCAAAACTGGGTGCGCATATTGTTGTGTATAGCATGACCAAATTTATAAATGGTAAAAATGATTGTGTTGCAGGTGCTATATGTGGAACTACTGAATTTATCAGTTCATTGATAGATGTAAACAATGGTACTTCAATGTTGTTGGGCCCGGTATTGGATCCTTTGCGTTCGTCTTCAATTTTAAAGAACTTACATACTTTGCATATCCGCATGAAGCAACATAGCTATAATGCCATGTATCTTGCTCAATTCTTACAAAAAACCGGACTTAAAGTAATATATCCGGGTTTGCCCGAGCATCCCCAGCACGAATTATTTAAAAGTATCATGAGTAAAAAATATGGATTTGGCGGGTTGATTGCCATCGATGTGAACAATGCTGATGATGCCGGTAATTTAATGGAATTAATGGAAAAAGCAGGAGTAGGTTACTTAGCAGTAAGTTTAGGTTATTTTAAAACATTGTTTAGTAACTCCGGCAAAAGTACTTCTTCCGAGGTTCCTGAAAGTGAGCAAAAGGAAATGGGTATGTCAGAGGGGTTAATTCGTTTCTCCGTCGGTTTAGACGATGATATCGAACGCACGGCTCAAAAAATTGAAGTGTGTTTGAAGGCAGCGAATTTATTGTCATAAACAGCTTCATATACTTAGGTTAGTTGCAGTACTCATCGTGTGCTGCAACTTTTTTTATGCTTAAAATCTTGTCACTTTTAGAACGAATATAAATTGCATAAATAATGCATACAAATTCAATTAATATGCATTTAATTGTTATTTTTGCTTAATTAACCTAAATAAATCGCATAAAATTACAATCCTATACCAATGATCGTATCTAAAGAATTCATCGTTTCAGTTTCAAATGAGAAACATATCCATTTTGCCAGAGAAATAGAACTTCTGATTGAGCAAGCTACAAATGAAAAAAGTGTTGGTTTAAATCTAAAGAAGGGACACTATATTGATGAGAGGCTCATCAAAGGCGATGCAATAATCGCGACGAAGCAAGGTCGTTTGGCCGGGTTTTGTTATTTACGAAAGAGAGAGGATAAAAATTTGTTATCGATATCGGGTATTGTTGTGGCTCCGCAGTTTCGGAAATTAGGGCTCGCTAAAGCGATAATCAGGGAAGCTTTTGAATTGGTTAGGAAAAAATATCCAAATGCCAAATTGTTTAGTTTAACAAATAGCCCTGAAATAATGAATGTTAATAGCCATCATGGTTATAAACCGATTAATTATAATAAATTAAGTACTTCTGAGTCTTTTTGGGAAGAATGTTCGGAATGCCCTAATTATAATTTCTTAAAGAGAAATAATAATAACAGATGTCTGTGTACGGCAATGTTGTTCAATCCATTTAGTTTTAATATTGAGGATGAACTTGAATTAAATGATCAGGCAGTTCAAAAAAATGCTAAGGTGAGTTAAGAACTATACGTGGCTATAGTGTTTTAATCAAGTAATATATAAGATGTTTGAAATTAGACACAACCTGCCGGCCGCAGGCAGGGATTCAAGACACAACCTGCCGGCCGCAGGCAGGGATTTAAGACACAACCTGCTGGCCGCAGGCAGGGATTCAATACACAAGATTCAAGACGCAAGATTCAAGATTCAAGACTCAAGACACAAGATTCAAGACTCAAGGCACAAGACAAGACACATTCATAACTCATAATTCATAACTCTAACGTCTTATTAGCTCAAAAGGCTAAATTCTAGACATACTGAACCAGTTTCATTAGAAATGCTTAGATCGAATTGAGGTTGATATTTATCTAATTATTGTATATTTATACAGTATTTTTGCTTTAATTTTCAATTAAATGAATAATAAACAACTACGTAAAGTCAGGGTTAAAGAAATGATTCGCGATAATATTATCAGCAGTCAGGATGATTTGCTAAAGCTTTTACGGGACGAAGGTTTTAGTTTAACCCAGGCAACTTTGTCGCGCGATTTGAAGAAAATGAAAATCTCGAAAGTTGCATACACCGATAATACCTATCGTTATATTATTCCAAAAGATTCCCCTTCTAAACCAAAGTCAGGTAACAGGGGTTTTGTTTCCCTCGAATTTTCCGGACATATGGCCGTTGTAAGAACTTTGGCAGGATATGCGAGTCCTATGGCGGTTTTGATGGATAACAGTCCTTCCGATTTATTTACAGGAACAATCGCCGGAAGGGATACCATTTTCGTTGCCTTAAATGAAAAAAATATGGACCGGGAAAAGTTCAAAATTTATTTGGAGAACCTTCTGTCGGACAATGAAGATTAGTTAATTTTTAAATAAAAATCAAAAAAACCATCCTGAAAATTCGGGATGGTTTTTTTGTGTACCAAAAATAGAAATAATTTAATGGGTAAAAATGCGGTTTTAGGAATAAAAGATTTGATTCAGCCTTTAAACATTTTATGAGTTGTTAAATTCCTACTTTTTTTAAGTCAATTGTATCAAAAATATATATTATATTTGCTAGTAGTAATAAGCAACTAATAAAAAATATGAACGATACACATATAAGCTATCTCATGGAATTAGGTCTTAGTAAACTTCAGGCCAAAATATATCTTGAATTACTCAGAATGCCAAATCAAACAGGATATAGGATTGCACAGAGTTTGAATGAACCGGTTGCCAATACCTATAAAGCACTCGAAATGCTTATAAACAAGGGGGTTAGCATTGTGGATGAATCGGGGCCGAAGAAAAAATATGCTGTACTTTCAATTGAGAATTTTTTGAATCAAATTGAAAGCAGCTTCACGAACAAACGAAAGTTTATTGAGGATGAATTTAAAAAGATAAAACCATCGCCCGCTCAGCATGGCATTTTTAAAATCGAAAATATTGGACAACTGTATGAAGTAGCCAAGGCTATTATAAAAAATGCAACAGATATTATTGCAATTGATAGTACCTCGTTGCCCTTAGAAACTCTCAAATCATATTTGGAGCTATCAGCGAAAAAAGGAGTTCAGGTTATTGTAAAAACCTATCGAGAAATAACCATCACAGGCTGTGAAATAGTTTACGCCGAGAAAAACGATCTTAAACTTAGTGAACCTCCATTTCAGTATTTTACCATTACCTGTCCAGGCTATGATTACTTATCCGCCTTACTTAACATTGAGAATGAATCTATCATTGAGGCCATAAGTAGTAAAAGTAAATACTTATCGTTTATGGTTTATAACGGTATGTTTTCTGAATTTGCCCTCACGAAAATATTATCAAGCTTGAAGGATAATATGGCACCCAATAACATTCTGGATGAGTGGGAAGGGATGTCCACAATCCGGCCAAGTAAAATTAATGCAACAAAAAGTTATTTCACTTCAAGTTAAAATTTAAACATTAAAACAATGCTATGAAAAAAACAGATTTATCCCTAAAAAGTATTTGGCTTAGCCCTCTAATGAAAATCATTATTTGTGGTCTGGCTTGTATTCTGTTACCTATTCTAATCAATAAATTAATACTGGAAAGCCTATTCCAATTTATTGGCTTCAATGAAAACTTAAGCAGGGCAATACGTGCAATCATCTCGGCCTTTATACTGATGCCATTGTTATATCATTATGTATTAACTAAATTTTATAAGCAAAAACCATTTGATATAAAAGCACTAAATCCATGGTCAGGAGTTTTTTGGTTTGCCGTTTCTGTGCTTTTTATTGGATTGGTTTATTTCATTTTTATACTATTAGGTTTTATTCAAGTGACCGAATTCATATCACCTAAACTCTTATTGGTGAACGGAATTTTAATAATGAGCATGGTGATTATTGAAGAAATATTCTTTAGAGGGATATTTTATAATATTATTGAGGGTCGTTGGGGAACACTTGTTGCACTTCTGACATCTTCCATTCTTTTTGGAGTAATGCACCTACCTAATGAAAATACAAGCATAGCGAGTTTTTTAAGTGCGATCTCCGGTGGAATAGTTCTTGGTATCCTTTATACCTATACCAAAAATTTATTAGCACCAATCACATTTCATTTTGGCTGGAACTTAACACAAGTTTTATTGGGCTATGGGTTATCGGGTGGAAACGAATTTGCTGATTCTTACCTTTTGAAGTTTAAAACTTCAGGATCGGACATCATTACAGGAGGTGTTTCCGGAATTGAAAACTCTATTTTAGTTAGCATCCTTCTCTTCATCTTATTTTTGATTTTATTTAAGATGAGCCGTCAGGCAAGGTTGCTGGTGCCTGCGAAGAAAGATGCTTAAGTGATTTAAAAAATTTTAACAAAAAAACCATCCTGAAAATTCGGGATGGTTTTTTTGCAATATTGATTTTTTTAATCCATATAATTCTCAATGGGCTGACAAGTACAAATCAAATTCCTGTCGCCTAAAGCATCATCGATTTTTGTTACCGTTGGCCAGTACTTATCGTTATGCGACCATGGTTTTGGATAAACAGCTTTTTGTCTTGAATAGGGGAACTTCCAATCATCAGAAGTTGCCATTTCAGCCGTGTGAGGTGCATTATGAACCACATTATTATCCTTTGCAGCAGTTCCATTTTCTATTTCCCGAATCTCTTCGCGAATGGAAATCATGGCATCAATAAATCGGTTCAACTCATAAAGTGGTTCGCTTTCGGTTGGCTCAACCATCAAAGTGCCATGAACAGGGAATGCAACTGTTGGTGCATGAAAACCGTAATCCATTAAGCGTTTGGCTATATCGATGACCGGCATATCAGCAGTTTTGAAAAATTCATTACAATCCAATATCATTTCGTGGGCAACCCTGTTGTGTTTTCCGGTATACAAAATCTTGTAATGACCTTCAAGGCATGTTTTCAGATAATTGGCATTTAAAATGGCGTATTTTGTTGCCTCTGTCAATCCCTTACCACCCAGTAATTTGATATACCCGTAGGAAATCGGCAATACCAAAGCACTTCCGTAAGGTGCTGCAGAAACTGCACTGGTACCTTTAGCATCTTTACCATAAATATGTTTTGGTAAAAAGTCGACCAAATGAGCAGCAACTCCAATTGGGCCGACACCCGGTCCACCACCACCGTGAGGAATGGCAAAAGTTTTATGCAAATTTAAGTGGCAAACATCCGCTCCAATAACTCCGGGGTTTGTTAGGCCCACCTGCGCATTCATATTGGCTCCATCCATATAAACCTGTCCGCCGTTTTCGTGAATGATATCCATAATTTCCAAAATTCCTTCTTCGAATACGCCGTGGGTGGATGGATAAGTCACCATTAAGGCACCCAAATTATCTTTGTGCTCTTCAGCTTTAGCTCTTAAATCCACTAAGTCGATATTACCATTTTCGTCGCATTTGGTAACTACAACCTTCATTCCGGCCATAACTGCACTTGCAGGATTGGTTCCGTGTGCCGATGATGGAATTAAACAAATGGTACGATGATATTCATTTCTGCTACGATGGTATTCGCGAATCACGTTTAATCCTGCATATTCTCCTGAAGCTCCTGAATTTGGCATGAACGATATGGCAGCAAAGCCGGTAATTTCGCACAAATCTTTTCCTAAATTTTCAACCAACTCCAAGAAACCTTCGGCCTGATCGGCAGGCACAAAAGGATGAATTGCGCCAAATTCGGGCCAACTGATCGGGAACATTTCAGCACCTGCGTTTAGTTTCATGGTGCACGATCCCAACGGGATCATCGAACGATTCAACGACAAATCTTTAATTTCCAATTTTTTAATATATCTCATCATTTCAGTTTCTGAATGATAAGAGTTGAAAACCTCATTGGTTAAGAATTTACTGCTTCGTTGAAGCTTTTCCTGAACTTTTATTTCCTGACAGGTTTTACAGATAGGGGTGTCGAAAAGATGTTTTCCTTTTGATTTGGCCAGAACATATAAAATCTCTTGTACTTCAGGACGACCGGTAGTTTCATCAATGCTGATCCCGATATGGGTATCATCAATATACCTGAAGTTTATTTGATGTTCTTCGGCAATTTTTCTTAAATCAGCAATCTTAACATTTTCCGGTAACTTAACTTTTAAGGTATCGAATAAATATTCATTTTCTTGCTCGTACCCATAAACCATCATTTCTTTTCCCAAACAAACAGCCAAACAATGAATATCTGCGGCTATGTCAGTCAATCCTCTTGGTCCATGATATACTGCATACATACTTGCCATAATTGCAAGCAGGGCCTGAGCAGTACAAATATTTGAAGTGGCACGTTCGCGCTTGATATGTTGCTCACGAGTTTGCAGGGCCATTCGTAAGGCTCGGTTTCCATTCGCATCCTGTGATATTCCAATGATCCGGCCCGGGATATTTCGTTTGAATGCCTCTGTAACAGCAAGGAAAGCAGCATGAGGGCCACCATAACCCATCGGAATTCCAAATCGTTGGGTTGAACCTAAAACTACGTCGGCACCCCACTCACCGGGAGGGGTTAACAAAGTCAAACTGAGAAGATCGGCTGCAGCAATAACACTGATACCGCTTTCATGGGCCTTTTCGGTAAATTTCCTGAAATCGTGAATGGCACCAAATTGATCAGGATATTGAACGATGGCACCAAATATATTTTCGTTGAATTCAAAGTCGGTATGATTGCCAAATACCAAACCTATATCAAGCGAAGTTGCCCTGTTTTTTAGTACATCAATGGTTTGAGGAAATAAAGTATCGGATACAAAAAATTGTGAAGCACCGCTTTTTACCATGGCACGGGAGCGACTATTAAATAGCATGATCATGGCTTCGGCAGCTGCAGTGGCTTCGTCGAGCAATGATGCGTTGGCAATGGGTAAGCCGGTTAAATCCGAAATCATGGTTTGGAAATTCAGCAAAGCCTCAAGGCGGCCCTGTGAAATTTCTGCCTGATAAGGAGTATAAGAAGTATACCATCCCGGGTTTTCCAGTATATTTCGGATAATTACCGCAGGCGAAATGGTATTGTAATATCCTTGACCTATATAGGTTCTGAAGATTTTATTTTTTGAAGCGATTTGTTTGATATGATTTAAATATTCAAACTCATTCATTCCGGAAGGTAAATTCAAAGGTTTTTTAAGACGAATGGTTCTTGGAACAGTTTCGTCGATTAAGGCATCCAAAGAAGCAACCTTAATTTTTTGAAGCATTTTAAATGTTTCGGTTTCTCGCGGACCATTGTGCCGGCTAACAAAATTCTTAATCATTTTATTAATATTATCGTTATGTATTTGTAGGAAAAAATGAACTTAATTGTTGCCGGCAAAGATAAATAATCTTTGTTGATATCGGGATCGTTTTTTACAGATTTGTGAATAAATTCACAGTAAAATATTTAACTGTATGATATGTTCTGGTGGGTTATTAACTGTATTTGCCGCTTTAGTTGAAATTTTCTGAACTAAATTTCAAGAGGCAACGATGAGGGATCAATATTTTTACTATATTTAACACATAAATTCTTCCGGTAAAGACATAAGCTGTTGATTAAGAATTATACTCCCCCGCTCGACGGCATGTGCATTGACGCCAGATTAATGGCCGAATTTTGAATTTAACAAAAAAAATCCCGAAGTGCGGTGAAAAATGTCTTTATTCTCATTAAATATGCGGAGAATATTTCGTGTATATACCAGTTTGGCTGAGGCTGAGAGAAGTTCGGCGCCATTTGTAATTCAATATGTCTGGTGTGAATTTGGCTTCGGCTACGCTCAGCCATCCTGTATTAATTCATAGCTCCAGTTGTTCGAAGTATGTAAAATGAATGATGTAGGTGGTGCGAAGTTTTGTGTGATTGGCATTGTGGGTAAGTTAATATCGCACGAGATAAAAGTTAGTTTTCAACTAAGGAAAAAACTAATTCGGCTGAGGCTGAGAAAAGTTTGGCGCCATTTACAATTCAATATATCTGGGGTAAATTTGGCTTCGGCTACGCTCAGCCACCCTGTATTAATTCATAGCGCAAGTTGTTCGAAGCATGTAAAATAAATGATGATGTGGTGCGAAGTTTTGTGTGATTGGCATTGTGGGTAAGTTAATATCGCATGAGATAAAAGTTAGTTTTCAACTAAGGAAAAAACTAATTCGGCTGAGGCTGAGAGAAGTTCGGCACCATTCCTGACTGCCGTCAGGCAAGTTGCAATTCAATATGTATAGTGTAAATTTGGCTTCGGCTACGCTCAGCCACCCTGTATTAATTCATAGCGCAAAAAAAAATAGCACTATTCTTATATTCTCAATTTTGCAGAACGAACGATATACAATATATAAAGTATATTAGCCTGTAAATAAACCGGGCACAAAAACATGCAGAGCAAGTATCGAAAAATTTATATATAACGGATCACATACTCCCATAGCCTTTGTCGGAATTTACTGTTGATAAAATGTTGATAACGAATTCGAAAATATTAATACTTTTACGCCTTAATACCTTGCGTTAAAGCTTTAGTTTGTTAATTTTACATCATGCAGCACATTCGTCTGGAAATTATTGGTATGTCTTACAGTCAGTCTCAAAGCGGAGCTTATGCATTGATACTGGGGGAAATAGGTGGAGACAGGAGATTGCCAATTATCATCGGTGGGTTCGAAGCACAGTCAATTGCAATTGAATTGGAAAAGATGAAGCCTTCCCGACCATTGACCCACGATCTTTTTAAGAATTTTGCCGATCATTATGGCGTTACCATCAAACATGTGATCATCGATAAATTTGAACTCGGGGTTTTCTTTGCTAAACTTATTTGTGTGAACGATAATATTGAAAGCGAAATAGATGCCCGTACCTCGGATGCAGTTGCGCTTGCAATTCGTTTTAAATGCCCCATCTATACAAATGAGAAGTTATTGACCGAAGCAGGTGTTTTACTTGATGAAACCAAGACTGCAGGTTTGAAAGAGAAAAAAGTAAATGTTAAAACACACGATTCTGATTATGCCGATTATACCCTTAGCGATTTAAATAAAATGTTAAAGGAGGCAATTGATAATGAAGAGTATGAGAAGGCATCGGTAATTCGGGATGAAATTCAAAGAAAGAAAAAATCCTAAAGGCCGGACGCTCAAGTAAGAAATGAGTTGCTTGTTTATTGATTTGCGTTTCGCAAATTTTTTTGTTTAAAAGGATCAAATATTTCAAATAAAAACACATTGGCAGAGATCTCACAAACGATTTAACTACAGTTATTTAAATTCTAATATTGCATGTATGAGCTTTAAATTCTTATCAAACAAGGTTTTTTTAATAGCGACCGGCTTTTCAATATTATTATTAATTACCGGGATTATTGTTGGGCAGGATACCGCCGCTTCTTCAACTAATATAGTTGATACCACGCTTAGTAACGCCATTGTCATTAGTGATTCTACAACAGTGCTTCAACAAACCGAAGTCATTGCGACGCCTGAGCAAACTCAGGTAAAAAGCATAGGGTTTTCACTCATCTCACTTTTACGGGGTATGCTTGGAATATTTTCAGTTTTGCTCATTGGATTTTTATTGAGCTCAAATCGTAAAAGTATCGCAATCAGAACTGTATTGGGAGGTTTAGCTTTTCAAATCGTAATTGCCATCCTGGTGCTAAAAGTTCCGGCTATCCAATCACTGATCGAATTTGTAGGTAAAATGTTCATCATGGTTCTGAAATTTACTGAAGACGGAAGTGTATTTCTCTTTGGTGATTTGATTAATCAGGATAAGGTTGGGTTTATGTTTGCATTTCAAATCTTGCCAACCATTGTATTCTTCTCTGCCCTTTCCTCTGTTCTTTATTATTTTGGGATTATTCAGGGAGTGGTTAAGGTTTTTGCCTGGGTGATGACCCGATTGCTCAACCTTTCCGGAGCCGAAAGTTTATCTGCTGCCGGTAATATTTTTTTAGGTCAAACCGAATCCCCTTTATTGATCAAAGCTTACCTGGAGCGAATGACCAAATCGGAATTGATGTTGGTTATGGTTGGCGGCATGGCTACCATTGCAGGCGGAGTTTTGGCGATTTATATTAAATTTTTGGGAGGTACAAATCCGGTCGAACAAATTTTATTCGCCAAACATTTAATCACCGCATCGGTGATGGCAGCTCCGGGAGCTGTTGTGATGGCAAAATTGTTGATACCACAAACCGAAGAAATTTCAAATAAAGTGGAGGTTTCAAAGGAAAAGATTGGAAGCAATATACTGGAAGCCATTACCAACGGAACCACCGATGGTGTAAAGCTGGCAGTTAATGTTGGAGCAATGTTATTGGCATTTTTAGCATTTATCTCGATGTTAAATTTCATCTTTTTTAAAATTGGAGTCTGGACAGAAATTAATGGCTGGGTTGCAACATTCACAAATGGTCGCTTCGATTCGTTCAGCCTGCAATTTATTTTGGGCTATGCCATGGCTCCGCTGATGTGGTTGATTGGAGTCCCGACAGCTGATATTACTTTGGTTGGCCAATTATTAGGTGAGAAAATTATTTTAAACGAATTCATAGCTTATACAAGCTTGAAGGATTTTATGGCATCGGGGATTTTTGCAAATGAAAAATCAGTCATTATTGCCACCTATATTTTATGTGGATTTGCCAATTTTAGTTCCATCGGGATACAGCTTGGCGGTATTGGAGCTCTGGCTCCGGGCAAACGGACAACCTTGTCCAAAATTGGTTTTAAAGCATTAATGGGAGGGGCGCTGGCTTCGCTTTTATCAGCCACCATTATTGGGATGATTTTGGGATAGTTATGAGTTATGAGTTATGAGTTATGAGTGATGAGTGATGAGTTATGAGTGATGAGTGATGAGTGATGAGTGATGAGTGATGAGTGAAATGTTTGACTAATAAAATTAAAGAAAAATCATGAGGCAATATTTTGATTTATTACAATTTGTACTGGATAATGGGAACAAAAAGACCGACAGAACCGGAACGGGTACTATAAGTGTTTTTGGTTATCAGATGCGATTTGATTTATCAAAAGGATTTCCCATGATGACGACCAAAAAATTACATTTGCGTTCGATCATTCATGAATTGCTATGGTTTTTGAAAGGCGATACCAATATTCAGTATTTAAAAGAGAATAAAGTTAACATATGGAATGATTGGGCCAATGAAAAAGGGGATCTGGGTCCGATTTATGGTCATCAGTGGCGTAACTGGAATAGTGAGGGGATTGATCAGGTGAGCGGTTTAATAGAACAAATCAAAAAAACTCCGGATAGCAGACGGCATATCATTGCGGCATGGAACCCAAGTGTTTTGCCTGACAATACTAAAACATTTGCAGAAAATGTTGCCGATGGAAAAGCTGCTTTACCTCCGTGTCACGCCTGGTTTCAGTTTTATGTTGCCGATGGAAAATTGAGTTGTCAATTATATCAACGCTCAGCGGATATCTTTTTAGGAGTTCCTTTTAATATTGCGTCTTATGCTTTATTTACGATGATGATTGCCCAGGTTTGTGATCTGCAGCCCGGAGAATTCATTCACACCTTTGGCGATGCACATATCTATTTGAACCATATTGATCAGGTGAAATTACAATTAAGCAGGAGTTTTTATCCACTGCCTGAAATGAAATTAAATCCGGCGATTAAAAATATTTTCGACTTTAAATATAAGGACTTTGAGTTGGTGAATTATTTTTGTCATCCGGGGATTAAGGGAGAGATCTCTGTCTAATTTGAAGATTTGAAAATGTGATAATTTGAAGATGTGAAATAGAAATATTAAGTGACTTATTCTAACCCCAAAAACTAATTATATACGCTGAAATCAATGAAACAAATATCTATCATCGTTGCCATTGCACAAAACCATGCCATCGGGAAAAACAACGACCTGCTTTGGCACATTTCCAAAGATTTTCAATGGTTTAAAGAAAAAACAAGGGGCCATCAGGTGATTATGGGTGAAAGAACACTACACTCATTGCCTAACGGGCCTTTACCTAAAAGAAGTAATATCGTTATTACTGATAAAAAGGGGAAAAGCTTTGAAGGTTGTACCACCGTTTATTCAATCGAAGAAGCTATTGAGCATTGCAGCGAAACTGAAGAAAGCTTTATTATTGGAGGTGGTTCGATTTACAAGCAGTTCTTACCATACGCAAATAAGTTTTATTTAACGCTTGTACATAAAGACTTTGAAGCCGATACTTTTTTTGAAGTTGATTTCAGTGATTGGAAAATAATTGAGCGTATTGATGTGAACGATGATACACAAAATGATTTTACCTATTCATTTATCGTATACGAACGAAATAGTCTGCAAAAAACATAATAGCTATAATGCCTAAATATGTAATACTATTTTATAAATTTGCAAAAAAATAATTTAAATTAATTTATAATGAAAACTACTGCATTTACAAGTATCCACGAGTCGTTAGGAGCAAAAATGGTACCTTTTGCCGGTTATAATATGCCCGTAACCTTTGAAGGAATTAATATTGAGCATGAAACCGTTCGCAAAGGAGTAGGCGTTTTTGATGTTTCGCATATGGGCGAATTTTGGGTAAAAGGGCCAAAAGCATTTGAGTTTGTGCAAAAAATATCAACTAATGATGTTGCTAAACTTACGGATGGTAAAATCCAATATACCTGTTTTCCTAATGGTAAAGGTGGTATTGTAGATGATTTTTTGACCTATCGAATAAATGAAGAAACCTATTTATTGGTTGTAAATGCAGCCAATATTGATAAAGATTGGGCCTGGTGCAATAAGCAAAATACAATGGGTGCAAAATTGTACAATGCATCTGATGAGATTGCACAATTAGCAATTCAGGGGCCAAATGCCTTAAAAGTAATGCAGAAATTAACTACCTCAAATGTTGTTGATATGGAGTATTACACTTTCCAAAAACTGATGCTGGCAGGAGTTGAGGACGTCATATTTTCGACTACCGGGTATACCGGTTCCGGTGGATGTGAAATTTATATGGAAAACAATGATGGCCCCAGAATTTATCAGGCTTTGATGGAGGCCGGTAAAGAATTTGGCATTAAACCTATTGGGTTGGCTGCACGCGATACCCTTAGATTGGAAATGGGATTCTGTTTATATGGAAATGACATTGATGATACCACTTCGCCTATAGAAGCTGGCCTGGGGTGGATTACTAAATTTGTTGACGGAAATGATTTTATCGATAGGGCACTCTTGGAAAAACAGAAAGCTGAAGGTGTGAGCAGGAAATTGACTGCTTTTGAAATGATCGATAAAGGTATTCCACGTCAGCATTACGAAATTTGCGATGCAGACGGAAATGTGATCGGAGAAGTTACCTCGGGAACCATGAGCCCGATGTTAAAAGTTGGCATAGGAATGGGTTATATCAAAACTGGTTATAGCAAGCAGGATATGGAAATTTATATTAAGGTTAGAGATAAACTATTAAAAGCCAAGGTTGTTAAATTGCCATTCTATAAAGGATAATATAAACCTCAATTTAAGAAAATGGAACGTCTATGATAAAATAATCATAATTTTAACACACACGAAAATGATTATTTTATCATGGTTAGTTCCCTGTCTGCCGACAGGCAGGCATCTGATCGTTGAGAAATAAAAAATAAACAGATGAAATTAAAACTAGTTACAGCCACATTTATGTTCCTTTTATCCTCAGCAATAATTAATGCTCAGGATATGAGGAGTCAATTTTTTGTAAGTGAAGGAATCAAACAACTTGAATTAGGAAATTTAGAAAAGGCTGATACCTTGTTTAATGCGGCCCTGGAAGTTTACCCTAATGTTGATGCTTATTTTAATAAGGCACTTACCCGTTTGAATTTAAATGATGAATGCGGGTTTTGCGAATGTATGTATATGGCTGCATTTTATGAAGATATGGAAGCAGATTCATTGTATAAAAAGTATTGTATTTCTGAAACAAAAATGTTAGAGAGTAAATATGATTCTTTGGTGCCGTTTCTTCTAACTAAACAATATGAGATTATTCAAAAGGATAAGTGTGGAACGCGTGAAAAGATTGATTTTTATGACCAAAATGACTCTTTACTTTCTAGTTTACAGATCATAAATGGCCAGTTATTTTATTCTCAATTATCCTATCCGGCCAGATATCCGGGTGGTCAGCCGATGTTGGATAAATTCATTGAAAAAAATATGATTTATCCGAAACAAGCAGAAGCGGAAAAAATACAAGGTAAAGTATATGCTTCTTTTGTAGTAGATGAAAATGGCAGAGTGCAGGATGCCAGAATTGTGAATGGTGTAAATCCATTATTGGATGAAGAAGCCTTAAGGGTGATTAGCCTTATTCCTAAATGGTATCCGGCAACGAATAAGGGGAAACCGGTTCGGGATATTATTACATTAAATGTCAGCTTCAGTTTATAATTGCCATAACTCTTTGCCCGGCAATTTTCAATGATACCTATTGCTTTGTTCATTTTATTTATGAAGCGTTAGGTATCTCTGTTTTGTCGGTTTATTTATTTAATTTTGACTGAAGTTGTTAAAGTATTGATGAAACTATGGCTCATCAAAATTCTCAATACCTAAATAAATCTTAAAATCTATAAATCATATTTGTATAAACGATGTATAAGTTTCCTTTCTTACTATTGAGTTTCTTCCTGTGCATGAATCTGAGTGCCCAGCAAAAATATCCAACTAACTATTTTGGTTCCCCCGTGGAATTTCGAATTTTATTGTCAGGAACTTTTGGTGAATTGCGCTCAAATCACTTTCATTCAGGCATCGACATTAAAACCCAGGGAGTAGAAGGACAGAATATACATGCAGTTGCTGATGGATATATTTCCAGAATAAGCGTCTCAGGAACCGGATTTGGAAAAGCACTTTATGTGAACCACCCCAATGGATATACTTCTGTTTATGGTCATCTTAGCGCATTTTCCGATAGTATTGGCATTTATGTGAAATCACAACAATATAAAAAAGAGCAATTCACGGTAAACCTGTATCCACCAAGGGATATGTTTGTTGTTAAAAAAGGCGAAATCATAGCAAAATCAGGAAATTCAGGTGGATCGGACGGGGCTCATCTTCATTTTGAGATTAGGGACAGCAGATCGGAATTACCGATTAATCCTTTGCTTTTTGGTTTTATGGTGAAGGATATCACCAGGCCCAGGATTTTAGGATTGAGAATCTATCCGGTAAATGAAAACAGCAGCGTAAATAAACGTCCAAAGACATTAGATATTGAAGTTAAGGGTTGGGGTTTGAATCATAAAATTGTAAAATATGATACGTTGCAGGTTTCCGGTAAGATCGGATTTGGGATCAATGCTTATGATTTGCAGGACGATTCAAATAATAAAAACGGAGTCTATTCAATTCAGCTTTGGATTGACTCGACACTCATCTATTCGCATCAGCTCGAAAAATTTTCATTTGATGAAACTAAATATATTAACAGCTTCATCGATTATGCCGAATATATTCAAAATAAAAAGCGTTATCAAAGAAGCATTATTGATCCAGGAAACCGATTGAGTATCTATGGTGAGGTGCTTGATCAGGGAATTTACAATTTTACCGATTCATGCTACCATAATTTTAAATATGAGTTGAAAGATGCTGCAGGTAATCTTTCACAAATTACCGGGGTTCTTAAATCAATTCCACCTGGCGATAACATTGAGAGTGTAGTAAGCGATATGGATCATTGGTTTGTTTACAACTCCGAAAATAAATTCGAAACTGACAGTGTAAAGTTAGATTTCGGCAAAGGCACTTTCTACCGCTCTTTTAAATTTGAATATCAAAAGGATGACTCACCTAAAGGTTCTTATTCGGCGCTTCATAAAATTCACACTGAAAATTTTCCGGTACATAAATCTTATGATATTAAAATTACCACAAATAACCTACCTAAACAGCTACAGGGAAAAGTATTGATCGCTCAATTAAATAAGAACGGAGTTAGTGCAGTTGGCGGGTTTTACGATGATGGCTTTGTGGTTGGCAAAGCATCAAATTTTGGAAATTTTATGGTTGTGGTTGATACAATCCGACCTGAAATTACTCCTTTGAATATTAATAATGGGAAAAATATCGCGACATTACGGTTTATCAATTTTTTGATTAAGGATGAGCTGTCGGGTATTCGATCGTATCGCGCAACATTGAACAATCAATGGATATTGATGGATTATGATCCCAAAAATGATAAATTGAGCTATCAGATTGATGAAAGGATGAAAAAGGGGAAGAACCAATTCAGGTTGGAAGTTAAAGATGCAAAAGATAATACGGCGATTTATAAGGCAGAGATTGAATATTAATCAATTTTAAACCAGCCTCTCGTAAAATGTTGCTTACGGGTTTTACAGTCATCGTTCAAGGCTTTTAATTCCAGATTGTCATCAGCTAAAATAAACTTGTAAGTACCGGCAATGTTTGCACAGGTTTCATTACCCTGGTTATATGTAAAACTGATTTGATCATCAACAACGATTACCTTTCCCTCGTAGAATTTCTTTGAATCTACCGAGGGAAAATCAAGATTGAAGTTTCCATCACTTTTTATCAGTAAAAGTGCTCCATTCGATTTGTTTACCCATGTGGTGCCCGTGAGCCCAATATCATAAGGGATCGCTTCCTTGCTGTTTTTTATAAAATCAATGGTTTTTGCAGTGATGTTTTTCAGGTCCTCTTCAAGCCAAATTGCGTGACCATTACCTTCATACGAATATAATTCGGCATTATCAGCATTCTTTTTAAATTTTTCGACATCAGAAAACTCAATTACATTGTCGGTTTTACTATGAATAATGAGCATGGGGATTCTTATCTTCCCGGTTCCGGTTTTATAAGTAGATAAGTTACTCAAGTCATTTTTTAATCCTTCAGATCTTTTGCTGTAAATTGAAATACATTCCAAATAGCTCAATAAATCCTCTTTCGCGCCTGCCACATTTACTAATTCTGCAACTTTCATTTCTCGATCTGCCGGAGCGTATTTACTGTTTTTCTCCAATAAAGAAGCAATAAAGTTTCGCGTATTGTATTTGGCAAGATAGTAAACCAACCAGGAAGCGATATCTGATTTTTCATCCAAGAGTGGAATTGATTTTAATCTCATCGCGTTAGCCAAATTCGCTGTTGAATCAATTTGATTGATTGCTGCATTAATCAGTATTAAAGCCTTTGATTTTCCGGGATATTTTTTTGTAAATTCAATCGCCGGCGGCCCACCTGCAGAAACACCAACAACAACTACTTTTTCGTTAATGTTTAGCATCTGCAATAGTTCGGCAAATAAATCGGCTTGCTGAGCATAATCTGCATTTTCATTCAACGGAGTATTTAAATACCCCGGACGTGAAGGGCAAATTATTCTATATCCGGAAGCAGTAAATCCATCAAAAAGTTTAATATTATCTGCACCGGATCCTTCCATATGCGACAACAGAATTATCTGGCCTTCACCTTTGCTGAAATACTCTATAGGCCCTTTTGAGGTATTTATTACCGTTGATGAGGATTGCAGATCAGTCGTTTGTTTAGAGTTCCATCCTCTATAACTCAGGTAGCCCAATGCTATGATTAGTATCAGTATTATTAAAATAATTCTGATATACTTTACGCCACCTGAGCTGGCTTTTTTCTTGCTTTTCTTACGTGAAAATTTTCTTTTGGCCATCCTGATATTAATTATCACACTAAATTACAATATAATTTACGATTTTAATTAAAGTGTGAAAATTTCCTTCAGGTTAATTATGATTCTGTTCATTTCTAATTAAAGTTTCTACTAAAAAATAAATATCTTTGCAGCATGGAAGAAACCATTATTATTTTAGACTTTGGATCGCAATATACACAGCTTATTGCACGTAGGGTCAGGGAATTAAATGTTTATTGCGAGATACATCCATTCAATAAAATTCCGGTGTTTTCGAAAAATGTGAAGGGGGTTGTGTTGTCGGGTAGTCCATATTCAGTAATGGACGAAGATGCACCAAATCCTGATTTATCAAAAATCAGAGGAGTTTATCCATTATTAGGTGTTTGCTATGGTGCACAATATTTGGCGAAGGCAGAAGGTGGAAAATTAATGCGCTCGGAAGTGAGGGAATATGGGAGAGCAAATTTGGGTTTTATAGATAAAGAAAATGCGCTTCTGAGAAATATGACACTTGGGAGCCAGGTGTGGATGTCGCATGGCGATACCATTTTATCCATGCCTAAAAACTTTAAAATCATCACCAGTACCAACGATGTTGAGGTTGCCGGCTACCAGGTTGACGGTGAGCAAACTTATGGCATTCAATTTCATCCCGAAGTTTATCATTCTGAGGAAGGAAAAGAGCTTTTAAAAAACTACATTATCGATATTTGTGGATGTAAAGGTTCATGGACCCCCGATTCTTTTATCGAAACTACGATAAGTGGTCTCAAAATGAAATTAGCTGATGATAAAGTAGTTTTAGGTTTATCGGGAGGTGTCGACTCATCTGTTGCAGCGGTTCTTTTACATAAAGCCATCGGCACAAAGCTTCATTGTATTTTTGTTGATAATGGATTATTGAGGAAAAATGAGTTTGAGGAAGTGCTTGAACAATACAAACATATGGGTCTGAACATTAAAGGTGTAGACGCTAAGGATCGTTTCCTTAATAATTTGGCAGGGGTGAGCGATCCGGAAACGAAGCGAAAAATAATTGGAAGTACTTTTATTGATGTTTTTGACCAAGAGGCGCATAAAATAGAAGATGTTAAATGGTTGGCTCAAGGAACAATTTACCCTGATGTTATTGAATCAGTTTCGGTAAACGGACCTTCTGCCACTATTAAATCGCATCATAACGTAGGTGGATTGCCCGACTTTATGAAATTGAAAATTGTTGAGCCTCTGAATACTTTATTTAAGGACGAAGTCAGAAAAATTGGCAAGGCACTCGGCATGGACGACAATATACTGGGCAGGCATCCATTCCCCGGTCCGGGATTGGGAATTCGTATTTTGGGTGAAATTACAGCCGAAAAAGTCAGGGTTTTACAGGAGGTAGATTATCTCTATATTGAAGGATTGAAAAAGCATAATCTTTACCATACGATTTGGCAAGCAGGAGCAATATTATTACCCATCCAATCTGTTGGGGTAATGGGTGATGAACGAACCTATGAAAGTGTTGTGGCACTAAGGGCTGTTGGCTCAACAGATGGGATGACAGCAGATTGGTCGCATTTACCCTATGAGTTTTTGGCTAAAATTTCGAACGAAATCATTAATAAAGTTAAGGGTGTAAACAGGGTGGTATATGACATTAGTTCAAAACCTCCTGCCACTATTGAATGGGAATAAACAATTTATAAAACCCAAAAGCGTTAAATAATCATTCATTGCAATTTGAAATATTCAAAACTTAAATAGTGAGAAATCAGATATTTTTAATCTTTATTTTATTTTTTACAGGAATTGGTCATTCATTTGGTCAACAACCTATCATTCATAAGTCTGAGTTTACTAAAACCATAAACGGTAAACAGTTCTATATTCATCGTGTAGAACATGGACAAACCCTTTATTCTTTATCAAAAGTTTATGAGGTTACCATGGATGAGATTATTTTTGAAAACCCTTTATCAAAAAAGAGCTTATCAATCGGGCAAGAACTGAAGATACCCATTAAGAGTAGGGATACTACTGTTTTAGAATCATACACAAAAGGTAAAACCGAGTTCTTTTATCACATCACTAAACAAGGAGAAGACTTCAAAAAAATTGCATCTATTTACAGTGTGCAGGTTGAGGAATTAAAATTAGCCAATAAGGCTTTGTCAGAACCATTGAAAACAGGACAATATATTAAGATTCCGGTTGATTCAAAACCAAAAGAATTGAAAAATTCTGAAAAAAACACACCTTCTTCAGGCTCTGCTGCCAAAGAAAAAATACAGGATCAGAATATTAGCTACGTCAGCAAATACGGAGATAATTTATATCGTCTTGCCATCAAATTTCGTGTCAGTATTGATGAAATAAAGAAACTAAATCAAGGACTCGAAGATCAATTCCCTGCCGGCAAAACAATTCTTATTCCACGAAAAAAGAATGATGTTACCTACATTTATCATAAAGTACTTGAAAGAGATCGACTTTCAAAAATTGCAGATTTTTATGATGTCAGTTATGAAAGTGTACAGAAATTAAATCCAAATGCAAGAAACCGCGTTCAGTCTGGTCAGAGTATCAAAATACCAATCCCTTACGAGAGTATAGCTCCGATAATTG
Source organism: Bacteroidota bacterium (assembly GCA_018816945.1). Lineage (NCBI taxonomy): Bacteria > Pseudomonadati > Bacteroidota > Bacteroidota bacterium. The sequence continues at coordinate 45,458 of JAHIVC010000097.1, forward strand.
AAGAGATTCCGGTTCCGGAAGAAGTTGTTGCCGAAACATCGATAAATCGTGATAGTTTGAAATGCTACTCAGATAGCAGGAATCTATTAAAAACTTATAAAGTGGCCCTGATGATTCCGCTCTATCTTGAAGAAACAGAAACCCTTCAATTTGATTCTGAAAACCTTCAAAGTCAGCTTCAACAACTTAGTGAGAGTTCGAAAAACCCATTTCGTTTCATACAGTTTTACTATGGAGCTTTAATGGCTGTTGATTCGCTGAAAAGTAAAGGCTTAAAAATCGACTTATACGTTTATGATGTAAATGAAGATATCGCTAAAGCCATGAAAGTGTTTCAGCAGGAGGAATTACGAAATATGGATTTGATCATTGGTCCCTTCTTTACAGATATTTTCAGGTATGCTTCAACATTTGCGAAAAATTTCCATATTCCAATCATCAATCCGTTATCGCAACGATCTGATATTATTAATAACAATTCACAGGTTTTTAAATACCAGCCTACAAATAATTATCAGATTGAAAATGTTAAAAATTTAGTTAATCAGTATTATAAGGATGCGAAGATATTTCTCATTGATCATCAAACCGATCAAAATGCTGATCTATTGAGTGAATACGCAAGAGTGCTTAAAGAGGTCATTCCTAATGAATACAGAACCTCAAATACCGATATTTATAATTTAGCAATCGAAAAGGCAACGGATGATTCTTCAATTGATGAGAAGAAAGTTAATTCTATTATTTCCTTAGAAGGAATGCGATTAAACACAAACAGACTGAAGTTAGCACTTGAAGATAGTACCTCATTTCCTAATGTAATTACAACAATACATTATGGTATTGACAACCTTACACCGTTTGAGAAACAAGCTTCTGTATTAAGAAATAATGTTGTCATCATAAACTCTGAGGATAATGTTTTTGTTTTAGATGTGCTCACAAAATTGAACATATTATGTGATACATTCCCTGTTACGATCATTGGAATACCCAATTGGGAGATATTTGAGAATATGGATAATAATATTTATCAGAACCTAAATGTTCATTATCTGAGCTCAAGTTTTGTAGATTATAATGAGCAAAATGTTATATCTTTTGTTAGAAGTTTCCGTGATGAATTTTTATCCGAGCCGGGAAATTATGCCTTTATTGGATTTGATATTAGCTGGTATTTTTTAAATGCACTCATGAAATTTGGAACCGATTTCGAAGATTGCATCCGGTATTATAATCCAAAACTTATCGGCCCTGCTATTAAATTCAGGAAGAATAATCGTACTGAAGGTTATGAAAATACTGATTGGCAAGTAATAAAGTTCAATAATTATTTTTTGCAAAAAGTTAAACTTCCGCCGGTGTTAAATTAAGTCAATTTATTGATAAATATCAATTGATTCAGGAGGTTTGAAGTGAGATATGAAGATACGAATCTAAGAATATCAGGATTGCGTTTATGAACTCAAATTCTGTTGACTTATAAGTTATTATGTTAGATTTACCGAACTAATTTGAACTGCACATCTGCTTGAATTATTAAAAATGAAAGAACAAGATTGGAAATCAAAAATTATTTTAAAATATTACCTTAATTTTTTGTTTTGTATGACTAATTAAGTGTAACTTTGCACTGTTAATTAATTAACAATATTAATTAAAATCAACAAATTTAATTGCTGATCTAAATATAAATTAAAACTTATTTAAGATGGATCTTGAAAAAATAATGAATGGCCTTGAGCAAAAACATCCGGGAGAAAAGGAATATTTGCAAGCTGTTCGAGAAGTATTAGAATCAATAGAAGATGTGGTTAATGAGAACCCTCAGTTTGAATCTGCCGGTATCATTGAACGTATTATTGAACCGGACCGTATTTTCTCATTTAAAGTGCCATGGGTTACTGATGATGGCAGGGTTGTCGTTAACTTGGGTTATCGTATTCAATTTAACAATGCTATTGGACCATACAAAGGTGGATTAAGATTTCACCCAAGTGTGAATCTGAGCATTCTTAAATTTTTAGGTTTCGAACAAATTTTCAAAAACAGCTTAACAACACTTCCTATGGGTGGTGGCAAAGGTGGTTCTGATTTTGATCCTAAAGGAAAATCAGATGCTGAGATTATGCGTTTTTGTCAGGCATTTATGCTTGAGTTATGGCATTCAATTGGCCCTGATACTGATGTACCGGCCGGTGATATTGGTGTTGGTGGTAGAGAAATTGGATTTTTATACGGAATGTATAAAAAACTGGCTCGTGAACATACAGGTGTTCTTACCGGTAAAGGAATTAATTGGGGTGGTAGTCTGGTTCGTCCGGAAGCAACTGGATTTGGTGCTGTTTATTTTGCCAAGGAAATGCTTGCAACTAAAAATGATTCATTAAAGGGTAAAATTGTTGCACTTTCAGGTTTTGGAAACGTAGCATGGGGTGCTGCACAAAAAGCTACTGAATTAGGAGCTAAAGTTGTTACCATTTCAGGGCCTGATGGATATATTTATGATAAAGATGGGATCTCAGGCGAAAAAATTGATTACTTACTGGAACTAAGAGCTTCAAATCAGGATATCGTTAAGCCTTATTCTTACGAGTTTCCAAATGCAATCTTTGTTCAGGGAAAACATCCTTGGGAAGTAAAATGCGATGTTGCTATTCCTTGCGCTACTCAAAATGAGTTGAATAAAGAAGATGCGCTTGCGTTGGTTAAAAATGGAGTGATTTGTGTTGCTGAAGGTGCCAACATGCCTTCTACTCCTGAAGCTGTTGAAGTTTTCCACGACAATAAAGTGTTATTTGGCCCCGGTAAAGCGGTTAATGCAGGTGGTGTTGCAACTTCAGGTTTGGAGATGTCGCAAAACTCAATGAAAATTAACTGGTCAGCTAAAGAGGTTGATGAGCGTTTGCACAATATTATGATTAATATTCATAATGCATGTGTTAAAAATGGTACCGAAAGTGATGGTTACATCAATTACGTAAAAGGTGCGAATATTGCCGGTTTTCTTAAAGTTGCCAACGCAATGTTGGATCAAGGAATCGTTTAAATAGATTAGTTAGGTTAGGTTAAAGCTCCTGCTCCTTATCGGAGTGGGAGCTTTTTTATGGAATGCCGTTCTATCCAAAATGCGTTCAAATATCATTTTTCATGAAGGATCATCGAAATCGGGAAGTGATCACTATAGCCGTTTGAATCATAATCTAAAGATTAAAACTTTAATATCTACTTATACCAATTTCTAGAAAAAGTACGTAATCTACATTCCGTCTTTATACTAAAAATTGTTAATATAATTTAGCTTAAGTAGCGGATTTAAAGAATTTATCGAGGATAAATTTTTATATTTGTAGCAATAAAAATTAATTTGAGTAATAATAAATTTGATGGAAGAATTCAAATCGATTAACGAAATTTTAGAATTTGCAATTGCTTCGGAACAGGAAGCTGTTGAATTTTATTCTAACCTGGCAGAACAATCAAAAAATACTGAAATGAAAGCTGTATTTAATCAGTTTGCCAAAGAGGAAATGAACCATAAATCACGGTTAATAAAAATCAAGGATGAAGGTTCGTTTGAGTTAAAAAGTGAGAAAATTTATGATTTGAAAATTGCTGATTATTTGGTTGATGTTCAAGTATCGCCAAAGATGTCATATCAAGATGCATTGATTGTCGCCATGAAAAAGGAAAAATCTGCGTTCAGACTATACACAAATCTTGCGGCTAAGGCTCCTAACGAAAACCTGAAAAACATTTTCCTCTCATTGGCTCAGGAAGAATCAAAACATAAATTACGATTCGAAATTGAGTATGATGATTATATTTTAAAGGAAAATTAAAAGTAATGTGCGCATTATAAAGACTTAAAGGAAATATTGAATCTTGCTCATTAAAATTATGATCACCTTCTAAATTTTTAACTTGACTATGTTTGGCTGGAGTTTGATAAATACCCTACTTATAAATGGATGAGATAGAAGACATAAACGATGATTTAGGACAAGCCCTGGAAAATGAAATTTCTTCCGGTGAGGTGCATAAAACGATGCACCTGTCAGGGATGTACGAAGCATGGTTTTTGGATTATGCTTCATATGTTATTCAGGAAAGGGCTGTGCCGGATATTTTTGATGGATTGAAACCTGTTCAACGTAGGATTTTGCACGCCATGAAAGAACTGGATGACGGGCGCTATAATAAAGTTGCGAATATTATCGGGCATACCATGAAATATCATCCACATGGCGACGCGTCTATTGGGGACGCACTGGTGCAACTTGGACAAAAAGAATTGTTGATCGATACTCAGGGAAACTGGGGAAATATTCTGACCGGGGATAGTGCTGCGGCTCCCCGTTATATTGAAGCTCGTTTATCGAAATTTGCGCTTGATGTTGTATTCAATCCGAAAACGACCAATTGGAAAGCATCTTACGACGGGAGAAACAAAGAACCCATTGGTCTTCCGGTAAAATTCCCCTTATTACTTGCTCAAGGAGTAGAAGGAATTGCTGTTGGTTTAGCCTCAAAAATTTTACCGCATAACTTTATTGAATTGATTGATGCTTGCATCGCTTATCTGCAAGACAAAGATTTTGAAATATACCCGGATTTCCTCACAGGCGGCCTGGCTGATTTTTCTAAATATAATGATGGACTGAGAGGTGGCAAAGTAAGGGTAAGGGCCAAGATCGTACAGCTTGATAAAAAAACACTTGTAATTACGGAAATCCCTTTCTCAACAAATACCACTACACTTATTGATTCAATTATTGCCGCTAATGATAAGGGTAAGATCAAAATCAGGAAAATTGATGATAATACGGCCGAAAATGTTGAGGTTTTAATTCATCTGACTCCCGGAGTTTCTCCCGATCAAACAATTGATGCATTGTATGCATTTACAAATTGTGAAATCCCGATTTCTCCTAATTCATGCACCATCAGAGATGGGAAGCCTGAGTTTAGAGGGGTAAAAGATATGCTCAGAACCTCTGCCGATAATTCTGTTCAACTTCTCAGAAAAGAACTGGAAATCAAACTTTCAGAACTTGAAGAGCAGTGGCATTTTTCTTCTCTCGAAAAAATATTTATCCAGGAGCGCATTTATATTTTAATCGAAAAATGTACGACATGGGAAGCTGTTTTAGAGGCAATTGATGAAGGATTAGAACCTTTTAAAAATGTTTTTAAACGAGAAATTACAACTGAGGATATTATCAGATTAACTGAAATTAGAATCAAGCGGATATCCAAATTCAGTTCATTAAAAGCCGATGAAATTATCAAGGGTATTGAAGCTGAAATTGAAGAAGTAAATAATCATCTGGCGAATTTAATTGATTATGCGATTAATTACTATCGTCAGATTAAAAAGAAATACGCCGCCGGTAAAGAACGAAGAACCGAAATAAGAAACTTTGATACCATACAGGCAACCATGGTTGCTGCCGCTACTCAACGCTTATATTTTAATGCTGAAGAGGGTTTTGCAGGAACAAGTTTGCGCAAGGATAACTTTGTTTGTGAATGTTCGGATATCGACGACCTCATTGCATTTAGAGCGGATGGTACATTTTTGGTCACCAAAGTTGCACCTAAAGTGTTTGTTGGAAAGGATGTTATTCATGTGGATATCTTCCGCAAAAATGATGATCGAACTGTTTATAATATACTTTACCGTGATGGTCGAAAAGGAAGTGTTTATGTTAAGCGGTTTTCTGTTTTAGGTGTTACCAGGGATAAAGAATACACGCTCACAAAAGGTAAAGAGGATTCAAAAGTATTGTACTTTTCAGCAAATCCTAATGGAGAGGCCGAATCAATTAAAATCTATCTCCGACCAAAACCTCGTCTAAAAAAATTATCGCTCGACTATGATTTCTCAGAATTAGCTATAAAAGGCAGGAGTTCGCAGGGGAACATCCTCACAAAACACGCCATTAAATCTATAGCCAAAAGAGACGAAGGAATTTCGACCCTGGGAGCAAGGAATATTTGGTACGACGATACTGTTAAAAGATTGAATTCGGATGAAAGAGGGATTTATTTAGGTGCTTTCAAAGGGGAGGATAAAATACTTACCATCATGCAATCCGGCTATTACAGATTGATGAATTACGATCTTTCGAGCCATTTTGATGAGGATATGATTCACATTGGTAAATTTGATGAGCATAAAATTATTTCTGCCATTTATTTTGATGCAGAGCAGGGAAAAACCTATATCAAAAGATTTACCATTGAACCTACATCAAATGGGAGTAAAAAAATCGAATTCATTCCTGAACATTCTGATACTAAACTGATCGACTTAAGTTTTGATTATTTGCCCGTTATTGAAGTCATTTATGATAGCAAAACGAATTTGAAAGAAGTTCCCAATGAGGTCATAAAGTTGGATGAGTTTATAGGTGTGAAGAGTTATAAAGCAAAGGGCAAAAGGATCTCAAATTATACCATAAAGACTTTTAATTGGCTTGAACCCGATCCGTATGAGTTTCCGGAAGATGAAACTGAAACGCTTGACGATGAAGGTTTGGATGATGAAGAAATAGATGAAAAAGATGAGGAGAACGACATTCTGGATGAGAATTTAGAATACAATCCTGAACCTCCTAAAACCGAGAAAAAAGCTGATAACAATAAACCTGAAGATCCAAATTTGCAAATGTCGTTGGAATTATAAATAATTGTAATTAATAGAGATGAAAGACAATAAGATACTGAATATTAGCAAGGATGTAAAATGGATAGGAGTATTGGACTACGATATCGTTACCTTCGATGTTGTAATGGAAACCGAATATGGGACTACCTATAATTCGTATTTTATTAATGCCGAGAAAAAAACAATTGTTGATACTACGAAGGAAAAATTCTGGGATGTTTATTTGACGAAAATTAAGGAAGTTGTAGATCCTGCAGAAATTGAATATATCATAGTTAATCATACCGAACCTGATCATTCGGGAAATTTAAAAAACTTATTGAAAATTGCCCCCAAAGCTAAAGTTGTTGGCAGCGGTAATGCCATCAGGTATTTAAATGATTTAATGGGAATTGAATTCCCTCACCTGATTGTTAAGGATGGTCAGAGCCTGGATCTTGGTAATAAAACCTTAAATTTTATCGGTGCACCAAATCTTCATTGGCCCGATTCAATTTATACCTATTTGGTTGAAGACCAGTTGTTATTTACCTGCGATTCATTTGGTGCGCATTACTGTAATGACAAAATGTTTGATGATCAAGTCGGTGATTTTGACGATGCATTTCGTTATTATTTTGATGTGATCTTAAAGCCATTTAGTAAATTTATGCTCAAAGCCATTGATAAAATCAGGCCATTGAGTATTAAGGCTATATGTACTGGTCATGGTCCAATACTTCGCAGCCATTGGAAAAAATATGTTGACCTTTCGGAAGAAATTGCAAAAAATGCCATACAAGAACCTGATTCAAATCGTGTTTTTATCCCTTATGTATCAGCTTATCATAAAACCGGGATATTAGCCGAAAGCATCGCTAAAGGTATCAGAATGGCAGGTGATATTGAAGTGGAAGTGATGGATGTTGAATCCTCACCAATAGGCGAATTAGATGCCAAAATAGCAAATAGCAGGGGGATCATTGTGGGTTGTCCAACCATTAATCAAAATATTCTGTTACCCATCTATAAATTGTTTGCGGTAATTAGTCCGATACGTGATAAATCTAAACTTGCAGGCGGATTTGGAAGCTATGGATGGAGTGGGGAAGGAAAAGATTTGATCAAAACCAATCTTGAAAATTTAAAACTTGATTATTTCGAAGATGGACTTTTTGTGAAATTTACCCCCACTGAAGAGGAATTAAAAAAGGCAGAAGATTATGGCATGGCATTTGGTAAAAAACTACTTGCTGAATAAATTGTTTATCAGAACCTTTTACTGATATTTTTCTAAATTATTTGCCAAGATGCAAACTACGAGAATCAAACCACGCACTCTGTTAGTATTTTTCCTCTTAAGTACCATTTTTATTTCCTGTTCACTTGAAAGAAAAATTGCCAAGAGTTATGTTAAGACGAAAGAGAAAAAATCGGTTTTAGTTTTCTTTCCATCCGAATTATTTAAGACTAACTTAAAAACCTATCAGGCCCTTACGGATGATAGTTTGCATACGTTAAATCACGATTCATTTTTAAGGGACAATAGCCTATTCCTAAAGTTTATCAATGATTCTCTTTTTATGACTAAATGTTGGCAAAGCATGGTTAATGAGCTTGGTGCACATGGCATCATGGTTTACGGATTTGATCAGATTAATGAATTTTTAAATCTAAAAGATAGCTCTTATGTTATAAACCTGGCACAAATGCAGCTTGAAGAATATGTGCATACTGAAAAAGTAGAAGCAGATATAGATGGTCGTTACTATTCCGGCGACATTGATTTAAATGCCATTAATTTGAATGCCTGGTTTGAATTAGAAAGAAATCAAGTACCCGGTGAAAAATATCCCGTCCTATATTCAAGTTATTATATTTATGATGATTTCGAAGGGCAGTTTGTAGGTTCATCCTCTTCTTATGCAGAAGTGAATTATCGCTATAAACTTGATACAATGCAGGTGGAAGATGTTTATAATTTAGCTGAACTTGCAGGGAAAAAATACGCTATTAATTTCTATGATTATTTGTTAAATATTTATGTCCAGGATCACCTTCCCAAGAATCAAGTTCCCGTCTTTTATTTTCATTATGACCGAAGAATGAAGAGCTTGCAAACATATTATTATGATGGGTTTACCGAAATTGACCCTGAAAATAATTAAGTTGCAAGTATTGGGTTAAAAGATATTAAAGTGCTTGAATTCTGAGCTTAACGAGGATGTTTGGGTGAATTCGATAGATAAAATGTATACTAAGAATGTTCTGTTGATGAATTCTTTAATTATATACACATATGCTTAATATCAGAATTAATCCTCTAAATTTATTTATCATACCATTGCTTTGCGTTTTTATTTTTTCATGTTCTATGGAAAGAAAGCTTGCAAAGAATTATGTCAAGACTAAGGATAAAAAATCAGTTTTAGTGTTTTTCCCTTCTGAGCTAAGTAAATTAAACTTGAAAGCATATCGCATGCCTGCCAAAGATAGCTTGCAATTTTCTGACATTGATTCGTTTTTAATGAATAGGAGTTTATTTCTTCAATACATTAACGATTCTGTTTTTATGGCAAAATGCAAACAGGGCATGATTAAGGAGTTGAATAATAATGGGATTAATGTTTATGAGTATGACCAAATGAATGAATTCAAAAAGTTAAATGATAGTTCTTATGTGTTGAATCTTGCCCAAATGCAGCTTGAAGAATATATTTATCAAGATTCGGCAGAAGATTTTATTGATGGTTTGAATTATAAATACTATATAGAGCTGAATGCAATTAATCTTAATTCATGGTTTGAGTTAAAGCGAAACAGCCTACCCAATGAACTTTATCCCATCTTGTATTCAAGCTTTTTGGTTAGTGATAGTATTAATGGGACCTTTTTAGAATCTGAAAATAATGATTCTATTAATTTTTTTTATGTGAGGGATACATTGAGTCTATCAAAAATATATGAACTTGCTGAAAATGCAGGAAAAAAATATGCCTCAAATTTATACGATTATATGCTAAATATTTATGTACAGGATCATCTGCCCAAAAATCTAGGTCCAAAATTTTATTTTCATTATGATCATAGAGAAAGAAAATTAAAATCAAAATATTATGATCGATTTACCGAAATTGATCCCTAAACTCTGGAATCTTTTCGGGCATAAGAAGTTGCCTTAAAATCTGTAAATTCTTTCTTGATATATTTCAAATACCCCGTTATTGCAATCATGGCTGCATTATCGGTAGTATAAGCGAACTTAGGAATGTAAACATTCCACCTCAATGTTTCCAGTCGATCGAGCAAGCTTTGCCGCAATGCCGAATTTGCCGAAACACCTCCTGCAATGGCAATTTCTGATATCCCTAATTCTTTAGCCGCAATTTCAAGTTTTTTAATCAATACCTGAACAATGGTTTTTTGAATGGAGGCACACAGGTCGTCACGATTTTCCTCAATAAAATTTGCATTCAATTTAAGCTCATCGCGGATTTTGTATAAAAATGAAGTTTTCAAACCGCTAAAACTATAATCGTAATCAGGCATGTTCGGTTCCGGAAAATGAAATATTTCCGGGTTTCCCAATTTTGCGTACTTATCGACCAGAGGACCACCCGGATAGGGGAGTCCCAGTATTTTAGCCGCTTTATCAAAAGCTTCACCGGCAGCATCATCAATAGTTTGACCAATGATCGTCATTTCAAAATGATCTTTTACAAGCACAATTTGTGTATGCCCCCCCGAAACGGTAAGACATAAAAACGGGAACTGGGGTATTTTATCGTCCGGATTATCTTGAATAAAGTGAGCGAGAATATGGGCTTGTAAATGGTCAACTTCAATTAATGGAATACCCAAACCCAAAGAAAATGATTTAGCGAACGAACTTCCAACGAGAAGAGATCCTAATAATCCCGGACCCCTTGTAAAAGCAATGGCATGAAGCTGATTTTTATTTATATTTGCTTCTTTTAGAGCACTGTCAATTACAGGAATAATATTTTGTTGATGAGCACGTGATGCCAATTCTGGAACAACCCCTCCATATTTTTTATGGATCGCCTGATTGGCAACCACATTTGATAGTATCTTTGAGTTGCAGATCACAGCAGCTGAAGTATCATCGCATGAAGATTCAATTCCTAAAATAAAAGTGCTCATATTTACGTATATATAATTAAATCATTAAATAAGGGGCAAAGTTATCAAAAAAAGAGCACTTAATATTATTGGAAATTTCGTAATAGTATTTTTATCCTTACTATTAACGCTCTTCATGATGCTTAGAGAGCCGTTCACACAATCTGTAATGGCAAGAATGGTTACTACTTACCTTTCTCAAGAATTAAACGCCGACATTAAGATTAATGAAGTAACCGTAACTGCTTTTTTTAATTTACTGATAAAGGGAGTTGAGATCGACGATTTGCACCAGAAGAATATATTTTCTGCCGAACAAGTGGAAGTGAACATTGATAAGTTTAATTATAAAAAAAGAAAACTTAATTTCAAGCAATTGAAATTCAAGGAGGCAATCATCGATCTGAAAATTTATAAGAATGAAGACGATATGAATTTTCAATTTCTGATTGATCATTTTACCTCAAATAATTCTGCTGATTCAATTCAACAAAAAAAATGGGATATCAGCATTAGTGCCATCCGATTGAGTAAATCGAAATTTAGCATGGTTAATGAAAACAAAGCATTAACAGAAGTTGGGATCGATTATGATAGGATTGTAGTTGATGATATTGACCTGGATTTAGCCAATCTTAGATTTATCGCTGATACGGTTTTGTTCGAAATTAATAAGCTAAATGCAATAGAAAAAAGCGGTTTTTTAATCAAACAGTTTTCAGGGGAATTCGCACTATCGGAGAAAATGTTGGATGCCAAAAATATAACGATTGAAACAAATCAATCACAGCTTTATTTTGATTTTAAATTTTCTTACAATGATTTTAGTGCTTATGAGGAGTTTATCGATGCCGTAATGATCGATGCCAAACTTAGAAACTCAACGATAAATTTGGCTGATTTAGGGTTCTTTGCTCCTGTATTATTCGAGATGGATGATGAAATCTTTATTAATACTTCATTCAAAGGTACTGTTGAAGATTTTACCGCAGATCAACTTCGTTTTAAATTTGGCAGTTCTACCGAATTTGAAGGTAAAATTTCCATGAAAGGCTTACCCAATATCGAAAATACTTATACCGATTTAATAATCAATAAATTTTATACTTCCGCTAAAGATCTTGCAAATTTTGCAATTCCTATTGATGGTAAGTTTTTAGCTCTGCCGGATGAGATTTATGAGTTTGGTGAATGCTCCATAGTTGGTTATTTGAGCGGAATGTTTAAAAATTTTACTTCAGACCTTGACTTGAAAACAGAAATTGGAAGCTTGTCTGCCAACATAAATATGAATACTCAGGATTCGCTCGGTTCGACATTTTATAATGGGCATTTTCAATCTTTAAGTTTTGATCTTGGAAAAATGCTAAAAATACCTGAATATTTAGGAACCATGAATCTTGACCTTGATTTCAATGGCTCGGGTTTAACCAATGAAGACATTAAATTAAGGTTGGATGGTGTTATCAGTTCAGTAGAATTAATGCAAAATAATTATAATCAAATTATTATTAATGGGGAACTGGCAGATAAGAAGTTTGATGGGCACCTTGATGTAATGGATGAGAATATCGATCTTCAATTTAACGGAAGTGTTGATTTCAAGAAAGATATCCCTGAATTTAATTTTAGTGCAGATATACAACACGCGAACCTTTACAAAATCAATTTGCTGAAATATGATTCAACAGCTATCCTTTCAACTCAATTGGACCTCAATTATGCAGGACTGAACCTGGATGATCTGGAAGGTATGATTCAGGTTAGCAATACGGTTTACGAGCAGGGCAATAAAACCTATAAGCTTGATAATTTAACCTTGAATTCAAATTACGATGGTCTTCGAAATAAAATCATAGAACTCAGATCGGATTATATCGATGCGGATATTAAAGGTAAATTTAAATTTGCAGAATTGTTTGTCTCTGTTGAATCATTGATAGGGCAATATATCCCGCGCTTTTTCTATGACAGTATAAATGTAGAACCTATATTAACTTCGCAAAATTTAGATTTTGAAATCAATTTTAAAAATTCGGATGTGCTGACCGATCTTTTATATCCGGGCCTTAAAATTGCACCAAATAGTAAAATTGTAGGACATTATTATACCGATTTAAATTCTGTTTATGTTCAAGCCAATTCATCTGAAATTGAATTAATGGGGGTTAAATTTCATGACTGGTATTTAAAAACGGATAATAATGCGAAAGCTTTTCTTATTTTAACCGGGAGTAAAGATGTGGTTTTTAAAACTGCCACTGAAAATGATAGTACTTCATTTGGTCTGGAGAATTTTAATCTCTTAGCTTCAGTTCAGAACGATAGTATCAATTACCGGGTCGCCTGGAATGATTCTGAATCTATTGATGAAAATACCGGTTATCTTTCCGGCTATTTTAAATTTAATAACCGCACAGAATTCGAAATGAAGTTAAAAAAAGCGGATTTCATCATAAATAATAGGGCATGGAACATCGACTTGAATAGTCATCTGTATTTTGATAAATCATTGTTTTTAATTGATAGCCTGAATATTTTTAGCGATAAACAGAGTTTATTCCTTACAGGGGCCGCTTCAGGAAAAGCCGATGATACACTGAAGGTCATTTTCAGAAATTGGGATCTCTCTAATTTTGATTTACTTATCAACGATCCAAACTTAAATGTTGATGGAATAATAGATGGCGAAGTTCAACTTATGGATTTGTACGATTCGCCTAAAATTACAGCCCGGCTTGGAATAGCACAATTGGCACTTAATGAACAGCAGTTGGGTAGGGGCGTGATAAGGTCAACATGGAATAATGCTAATAATTCACTGGAAGCTTCCTTTGATATCATTAATATCGGAAATGCAGGTGAAGGCAAGGTATTTGGAATTGCAGGAACATTCTTTCCTAATCGCGATGAGCATAATTTAGATTTTGGGATTGATCTGAGTAATTTGGATTTACAAATATTATCACCTTATGTATCCGATTTTATGAGTGAATTAGAAGGGCTTGCGTCCGGACGTTTGCTATTGGATGGCTCACTGTCAAAGCCACGTATCATTGGGAATGTAAATTTGATGCGAACCTCGGTAAAAATAGATTATACAAACGTGAAATATTCTTTATCCAATGAAATTAAATTCAGGGAAAATGAAATTCAATTCAATCATGTTATACTATACGATACCTTAGGAAACCAAGCTATTTGTCAGGGCAAAATTACACACGAATATTTCGACAATTTTAAATTTGATATTAATATTAAGCCCCAAAAAGTATTGGGACTAAGTACCAATAAGTCTCAAAATAGCATGTTTTATGGTACTGCATTTGCTTCAGGCGATATAAATATCCGTGGGCCACTGGATGAAATTGTGATCGATATAGCTGTCCGCTCTGAAAAGGGAACACAAATTAAAATTCCCATCAGTTATGACTCCGAAATGACTGAAACCAATTATATTGTATTTGTCAATTCTGCCGATACGGTTAGTAAGCCAATTGATTATAAGGTTGATTTAAGCGGATTGAGTTTGAATCTTAACTTAAGCGTTACACAGGATGCTGATATAGAACTTTTCCTGCCTTATGAAATGGGTAACATTAGGGCAGATGGAAACGGAGATATTACTATTACTGTGAATTCGAGGGGCGATTTTGAAATTTTTGGAGATTATTTTATCCACAAGGGTACTTTCCTTTTTACACTGAAAAATTTAGTTAGCAGAAAGTTTAGTATTTTGGAAGGTGGAAAAATTTCATGGACAGGCAACCCTTATGAAGCAGAATTGGATATTAAGACTTTATACAAAACCAAGGCTTCCTTAGCCGGATTTGATATCGCTAATGACCGCAGGTATAATATTGATTGTTTTCTGGATTTGAGCCAGCAACTTTCCGATCCTACGATCCATTTTAGTATTGCCATCCCAAATATCGATAAGGAGGATGAACAAAAGGTATTTGCACAACTTGATACCGAAAATGAAGCTCAGATGAATCAGCAAATGATCTCATTATTAGTGTTGGGAAGCTTTAGCTCAAGTTCTAACATGACACCATCGGCAGGTGAAATCGGAGCATCTTCTATCAATGTTCTTTCAAATCAGTTAAGTAACTGGCTATCTCAAATCAGTAAAGATTTTGATGTAGGAATTAATTACCGTCCAAGTGGTGCCTACACCGAACAAGAAGTAGAAGTGGCACTTTCAACCCAATTATTTGATGATCGTGTGCTTATTGATGGAAATTTCGGAGTTCTTGGTAATCAACAATCCAGTAATGCTTCAGGTATTGTTGGTGACGTAAATGTAGAAGTGAAAATTACAGATGATGGTAGGTTTAGGATTAAAGCGTTTAACCGCTCAAATATTAACTCAGCCTATAACACGAATACTTTGGACGATAGATCACCATATACTCAAGGAGTCGGTATTTTCTACCGCCGCGAATTTGACAGTTTTGGAGATCTTTTCAGCAATGGTAAGCCTAAATCAAAAAATGTTAAAGTTCCGGTTTTATAAGTTTCTACCTTGGTCCTGATTTCTGCTAAAACTTAATCTAAAACTTCTTACTTTTATATCTTTATGGGGTTTACGGTTTATAAATCTTCTGCCGGTTCCGGAAAAACTTTTACACTTGTAAAAGAGTATCTCTGTATGGTTCTAAAGCAACCATCAACTTTTCGTAATATTCTGGCAATTACATTTACAAATAAAGCCGCAAATGAACTAAAAGACAGGGTGCTAAGTTATTTGAAAGAACTGGCTTCTGATGGTAATTGCGAGACTTCTTCCGTTAAAAAATTCATGCTTCCGATCCTCATCGAAGAAACAAAACTTGATGAAGCTGCAATTAAGGAGAGGGCAGGGAAAACATTAAGCTTGATTTTGCATAATTATTCAGATTTCGCCATTGGAACCATTGATAGTTTTGTTCATCGGATCATTAAGTCTTTTGCCTACGATTTAAAGCTGCCGCTTAGTTTTGACGTTGAATTGGATGATGATGAACATTTAAATAGGGCCATCGATATCTTGATCAATAAAATTGGCGTTGATGAAGATCTCACCGAAATACTCATCAATTTTACCAAATTAAAAACCAGTGAAGAAACAGACTGGCAGATCGAAAAAGATTTATTAAAATTTTCGAAAACGCTAATTAGTGAAGATGGACGAAAAGGGATTGATAAAATTAGAGATCTGAGGAATGATGATTTTAAGGAAATAGCTTCAAAAACTTCAAAGTTTATAAGAGATTTTAAAAATCAAATCCTTCCACTGGCACAATCTGCCGTCGATTTGATTAATACCAGGCAAATTCCTGATTCGGCTTTTTATTATGGTTCAAAGGGAATTTCCACTTATTTAAAAAAGCTTACTAAACAAAATAATGAAGATTTTAAACCCAATAATTATGTCCGCAAAACTGTTGAGGATGATATATGGTACGGTAAAAAGGTTGAAGCTACTGAAGCTGGTTTAATAGAATCGATAAAGGATGAAATCAGGAACTATTACATACAGATTACAGCAATTTTAGATCGGGATTTAGAACGTTTTCATCTTTACCGGATTATTCACCAACAAATTTATGCAGTTGCAGTTTTAAATGAGATCGAAAAAATATTAGAAGAGCAGAAACAAGTGAATAATATCATCCACATCTCTGAATTCAATAAAAAGGTAGCTGAAATTGTATTTAACGAACCGGTTCCTTTTATTTATGAGCGATTAGGTGAACGGTATAAATCGTTTTTGATTGACGAATTTCAGGATACATCGGTGCTTCAATGGCAAAATTTTATACCCTTGATTGATAATTCATTGGCAGAGGGAAATTTTAATATGATCGTAGGAGATGGGAAGCAAGCCATTTACCGTTTTCGTGGTGGTGAAGTTGAACAATTTGCAAAATTGCCAAAACTGTATCGGGCAGAAAACCTGCCTCTTGCCGATGAACGTGAACAAATGCTAATTAGGAATTTTGAACAAAAACCGCTTGACCGAAATTTCCGATCAAAAAGGGAAATTATTGAGTTCAATAATGCGTTTTTTGAGATAATCTCTAAACAGTTGGCAGCTGATTATCAGCCTATCTATGATCAGGTAAAACAAAAATTTGATAATGAAAACACAGGAGGTTATGTTCATATTGATTTGCTTGATTGCGAAAAAGGAGAAGCATATACAGAAGCAAACCTGTTGAGGATTAAAGAAATTGTCGATGAATTAATAAACGATAATTTCTCCTTTAAAGAAATTACCGTTTTATGTCGCAGCAATGATGAAATTACAACGGTAGCCAACTTTTTGTTAACGCAAGAATACCCCATTATTACAAACGAATCCCTTATTTTGAGCGGATCGGCAGAAGTAAATTTCATCATCGCTATCTTTCAGTATTTAATAAATCCTTCCGAACGGATTTATAAAGCAGCCATTTTAAAATATTTGGTAGAAGCAAATTGCGTGTCCGAAACCTTGGATGAGGGATTAAACCTTTTAAATCAGATTCTGTCGGAACAAGCTGCTTCTGAGCTTAAAAAGGATGTTTTTCTGGAGTATCTGAAATCTTATAATTTTGAAATAAATCCGGCTTATTTATTAAGCTTGCCGGTATATGATCTTACTGAAGAGCTGATAAGAATTTTTCATTTGAATGATGAAGTGAACCCTTTTGTGCAGTTTTTTTTGGATGCAGTGATGAGATGCAATTCGAAAGAACATGCAGATATTTTTGATTTTCTTGATTGGTGGGAAAGAAACCAAACCAAAGAATCTGTAATTATTCCCGACGATTTGGATGCTATTCAAATATTAAGTATTCATAAGTCGAAAGGACTTGAATTTCCGGTAGTAATTTATCCTTTCGCGAATAATAATGTTAAAACAACCATTAAACATTCCTGGATCGATTTACAAGATGAGTACCTCCCCAAACTTCAATCATTTTATCTGCCACTAACAAAAAAAGAAGTTGAAAATAGTGCTTATGCTGATGTGCTGTTAACGGAAACCAATAAGTCCTTACTCGATCTGATAAATATATTATATGTGGCTTTTACAAGGCCGACAGAGCGATTATACATCCTCAGTGAAAAGATTGATGAGGCTAAAAGCACCACCCAAGCTATACCTAAATTAATTCTTTACTATTTGCAACAATCAGGTGGTTTTGAAGAAGAAAAATTATCTTATAGTTATGGACAACGATTGGTGAAGGATATGGGAATGAAAGAGTCAACAGGTAAATCCATTAAATTAGAATCATTCATTTCTGAAAATTGGCGCCGGAAATTATTGATCAGTGCTAATGCTCCGGAGATTTGGGATATTCAAAACCCGGAGAAAAATAAAGAATGGGGCAATCTTATTCATCTAATTCTTTCTAAAATTAAGATTAAAGAAAATGCAGAAAATGTGATTGCTCAAATTGTTGAATCTGGAATAATTAAATCAACTGATTCGGAGGTAGTTTTAAAGTTGATAAATAAGTTGATGGATCATGAACTTGCAGGGAGATTTTTTATCAATGGTTTAAATGTGAAAAACGAAGCTGAGATTTTACTTGCTGACGGTCATGTTTTAAGGCCTGATCGATTGGTTTTCGAAGAAAATAAACTAAGCATCATCGATTATAAAACGGGTAAAATTGAGTACAAACACGAGCAGCAAATTTCAGGCTACGCAAAGCATTTGTCAACATTGGGATATAATAATATTCATAAATACTTAATATATATAAATGAGGATATTCAGGTTGTTGAGGTTGATTAATTATTTATAACTTTATCATCCGAAGTACTTAGAGTGCCTAAAGTTAAAATTGCCTTGAGTTAATTTGTGATTTGGATATTGAGGATGCTGGGTTACTTAAATTGATTTTAGCAGAATCATGTGATATCGACGCTATTTTCACTTCAATTGGTAAAAAATTAAAACTTTAAGTACTTTAAATAATTCACGTATTTTAGGCACTTCAAAAAATAATGCACCACATTGTTAAACCATTATTAAAATCAACGTTTATGAGAAAAACTTTTTTACTGCTTACAATGTTAGGATTATTCGTTCTGGGAACTTATGCTCAGGATGAAGCCCGCTTAATGCGCTTCCCGACAATTCATGGGAACCAGGTTGTATTTTCCTACGCTGGGGATTTATATTCCGTTTCTAAGGCTGGTGGAATGGCCACCAAACTTACCAACGACGAAGGTTATGAAATGTTCGCGCATTTTTCACCTGATGGAAAATGGCTTGCTTTTACAGGTCAATACGATGGAAATACCGAGGTTTATTTAATTCCCGCAATTGGGGGTGAACCTAAAAGGTTAACCTATACCGCTACTTTGGATCGTGACGATCTATCGGATCGTATGGGCCCAAACAACCTCGTAATGGGTTGGAAAAATGATAAAGAAATAATTTATCGATCCAGAAAAAAAACTTATAATGATTTTACAGGTCAGTTATATCTTGCCAATGTAAATGGTGGATTGTCAGAAGAACTACCGCTGCCGACCGGAGGTTTTAATTCTTATTCTCCGGATCAATCGAAATTAGCTTATAATCGCGTTTTCCGTGAATTCAGAACATGGAAATACTATAAAGGCGGCATGGCCGATGATGTTTGGATATATGATTTTAAATCAAAAAAGATTGAAAATATTACCAACAATGTAAATCAGGATATTTTCCCAATGTGGCATGGCGACAAAGTTTATTTTCTTTCTGATCGGGATCGTACCATGAATCTTTTTTCGTACGATTTGAAAACGAAAGAAACAAAAAAAATCACCAATTATACCGAGTACGACATCAAATTCCCTTCATTGGGTGATGAGGCAATTATTTATGAAAATGGGGGATATCTTTATACTTATGACCTTACGTCAGGAAAAACGGTAAAAATCGAAGTTAAAATAGCCAGCGATTTTCTGCATAGCAGAGAAGTTCAGAAGGATGCCAGCCAAAGTATTAGCTCATTTTCCATTTCACCCGATGGAAAGCGTTTGACTTTCGGTGCCAGGGGTGATGTATTTACAGTACCTGTAAAATCTGGTATCACAAAAAACTTAACCCAAACTTCAAGTGTTCACGATCGCAATGTTGAATGGTCACCCGATGGTAAATACATCTCTTTTATATCGGATGTTACCGGCGAGGATGAAATTTATATCATGAAGCAGGATGGAAGCGACAAAGCAGTTAAAATGACCTCTAACGGTGATACTTATAAATATAATCCTATTTGGTCGCCCGACAGCAAAAAAATATTGTGGAGCGATAAAAAACTAAGGTTACAATATGTCGAAATTGAAAGCAAGGAAGTAACCCAGGTTGTTAAAGCGACCGACGGAGAAATCAGGGATTACAAATGGGCTCCTGACAGCCGATGGGTCACTTATACTTTGCCAAAAACGAGCAGCGTATCTGAGATTTACATTTATAGTATACCTGATAAAATAGCCCATAGGGTAACAGGTGAATGGTACGAAGTTGGAGGACCGACTTTTAGTGATGATGGAAAATATTTATTCTTTAGTTCACAACGTGATTTTAGTCCGATATACAGTCAGGTTGAATGGAGTTACGCTTATGCCGACATGGGAAAAGTTTATTTTGTTACCCTTCAAAAAGAAACACCTTCGCCTTTTACACCGGAAAATGATGTGGTGAAAATTGAAGACACCAAGAAACCTGAAGTAAAAGATAAAGCAGAACCGGCTAAAAAGGATACTGCTGCAAAAAAAGAAGCTGATAAAAATATTAAAATTGATTTTGATGGAATCGTTGACAGAACAATGGCTTTACCCATTGAGATAGCTAACTATTTCAATATTCGTGCCATCGGTAATAATGTTTATTATGCGAAATTCTCATCTACAACCCGATCTGGCAATTTGATGATGTACAATCTTGAAAGCAAAAAAGAAATAGAAATCGGGGATTTCACTAATTACATCATTTCTGCCGATAAGAAAAAAATGTTTATCAGTAATCGTGGTAAATATTATGTAATCGGATTGCCCCAATCAGCAGTTAAACCAAACGAAAGTGTGGATTTAAGTAATATGAAAGTATGGGTCGATCCTAAAAAGGAATGGAAACAAATCTTCACCGAATCATGGCGACAAATGCGCGATTTCTTCTATGCACCCAATATGCATGGATTGGATTGGCCGGCAATTCACGACAAATACGCGCAACTGGTTCCTTATGTAAATGATCGACACGATTTGACCTACCTCATAGGCGAAATGATTGGGGAATTGAGTACCGGACATACCTACGTTAGTGGTGGCGATAAATTCGAAGCTCCGCGTATTAATATGGGACTTTTAGGTGCCGAACTTTCAAGAGATAAATCGGGATATTATCAAATTGATAAAATTTTAAAAGGTGAAAATTGGGCCCGTAATACCATATCTCCATTAACTGAAGTTGGTGTAAATGCTAAAGAAGGTGATTTAATTACAGCAGTGAATGGAAAACCGACTTCAAAAATGAATGACATTTACCAATCTTTGATTGGAACAGTTGGCGATCAGGTTGAATTAACTTTGGCTGAGGATGCATCAGGTAAAAATGAACGTAAGGTTATTGTGGTACCTGTTGCAAGCGAAAGTGGTTTGTATTATTTAAACTGGGTACGTAATAACATCGAAAAGGTAAACAAAGCTACAAATGGGGAAGTTGGGTATATTCATATCCCTGATATGGGTGTTGCCGGGTTAAATGAATTTGTTAAATATTTTTATCCTCAATTAGGTAAAAAAGCTTTGATTATTGACGATCGTGGCAATGGTGGAGGAAATGTTTCACCCATGATTATCGAAAGATTAAGCCGCGAACTAACCATGTTGGGTATGGCTCGCAATACCGGGGTCAATACAAAACCTGCCCAAATGATGGTTGGGCCAAAAGTAATGCTGTTCGATAATTATTCGGCTTCAGATGGCGATTTCTTCGCATACCAGTTTAAGAAACTTGGTTTGGGCAAAACCATTGGTGTTCGCTCATGGGGTGGGGTTGTTGGCATACGTGGCTCATTGCCATTTATTGATGGCGGCTCGCTGCAAAAACCCGAATTTGCACCTTTCGATCATGATAGTGGGGATTGGATTGTTGAAGGTTGGGGTGTTGAACCTGATATCATTTTGGACAATGATCCTGCAAAACAATACAATGGCGAGGATCAGCAATTGAACAAAGCTATTGAGGTGATTTTGGAAGAGATGAAAAAAACAAAACCCTTACCTCCGATTCCACCTTACAAAAATCATATCAAAAAGTAAATTCACATCGGGCTTGTCACATCGAGCTTGTCGAGATGCGGTCACATCGACAGTAACTTGTTCTCGACAGGCTCGAACTGACCTGACATTGTCACATCGAGCTTGTCGAGATGTTGTCGAGATGTGTCATTCCGGATTTATTCCGGAATCTAAACCCTGTCGGTATTTAAAGCACCGACAGGGTTTTTTGTTAGCTACATTTTCACGATATTTACCAAATATTGCTTCATTATGAAAATCATCAGTATCAAAGAAGAACTGCATAAAAATTACCTTAAACAAAAGGGCCGTTTTGTGGTTGATTGCAATACCTTCATCTTTTCTATTGAAGAAATTGAAATACTGGAAAGATATGGGCATTGGTTTAAAGCGATATGTAATGGTGATCTGGAAATTTTCACCGAACGTCAAAGAAGATTTATTCAGGCAATGAAAGGTGAAAGGGAGCCTTTTAGCCCTGAAGAAGTTGCCTGGCACAAATACCTTGGTCGTAAAAAGGTGGAGGCTAAATACGGGGATAAATTTCAATATCACTATGTACCCGAAGAAGATGGTTTTTATAGCAGGGAAATGCATAAAACTCAACAATTATTAATGTTGAGGGTAATTTGGGAAGAACATACCTCATAATTCAATCATCAAGAAATGCTTGAATTCCTTTATCAACACATTGTATGTTTTTATTAATAATAGGATGGAGATTCCAGATAATACTTCTCTTGAAAATTACTGATTGCTGAGCTAATTTTTATAAATTAGCATGCAATAAAAAGCATTAATTCAGTAAACCTTAAACCAATGAAAACTTACAAATTCCAATTCTTATTTGTCATTTTAATCCTGTTGGCTGCCTGCAGCCCAAGTGTTAAACAATTAGATGTCGAAAACTATGTTAACGCTGAACAGTTTCTGCCGGTAAATTCAGAAAAACTCGTATTCAATAATTATGTGCGTGCCAATTTTATTGATTCAACAAGTAATTTTTGGTATACGATCAATACCCGAAAAGGTAAAGAATTTCTGGAGGTAAATATGGAAACTAAAACCAAAAAGCCTGTTTTTGATCATGAATTGCTTGCTTCAGTATTATCGGCTCTAATGGACACAGTTTATGATGCCTATAAACTGCCTTTTAATCGCATCGAGCTTAAAAATGATGTAGTTGAATTTACAGTGAAAGGGAAAAAATATGGATTTAACAGAGTTTTTTCATTGATTGCCGAAGTCAAAGAGGAGGAAAACATCAAAGGTGTAAAATCACCGGATGGCAAATGGACGGCTTATTCGAAAAATCACAATTTGTACATTCAAAATTTAAATTCAAAACAAGAGATTGCATTAAGTTCGGATGGGATGGCAAAATACGAGTATGGGAATTCGTATTCATGGTACAATTTATTCGATCTTCAAAACCCCGCTTTGGATAATAAGGAGTTGACTGTTGAATGGTCGCCCGATTCAAAGAAAATAGCAACATTCCGTGTTGATTATCGTAACTCAAAATACCTATACTTATTGCAGAGCGTTTTAGAGAAAGAAAGAAGGGCCAAAGTTTGGTTTTATGAACGGGTTTTAGTTGGCGATACTGCTTTAGCCATGATTGAGTTCGTGCTTTTTGATGTAAATACGCGCAAACAAACCAAAGTTGATATTGAACCTTTCCCAAAATTCTTATATTCCGGTAGTATGGAATGGTTAAATAACGAAATGCTGGTTTTTGACAGAAACCTTCGTGGATATAAACAAAATGATATAATTGAAGTAAACGGAATAAATGGAAAAACCAGACTCGTTGCAAGTGACAAAATGGATACCTATGTTGATGTGAACATAGCCTTTTATAAGGTTTTGGATAAAACCAGGGAGCTATTAGTGACTTCCGAGAGGGATGGATGGAACCACCTTTACCTTTTTGATTGGGAAAGTGGGGAGCTAAAAAACCAAGTGACAAAAGGGAATTTTGTTTTCAAAAGTCTTAAGTATTTAGATGAAGAAAACCGATTGATTTATTTCACTGCCTGCGGGATGGAAGATGAAAGGAATCCTTATCTCGATCATTTATATGTAGTAAATTTTGATGGCTCAGGATTGAAACTTCTGACCCCTGAAGATGCTCATCATGAAATTCTATTTAATAAAACAGGCGATTTATTTGTGGATAATTATTCAAGGGTTGATTTGCCAACCATATCTGTTTTAAGATATTCAAAAACAGGGGAAATATTGATGGAAATCGAACAAGCAGACGTTAAAGATTTATTAGCTACAGGATGGACCTATCCGGAAGTTTATAAAGTTAAAGCCAGGGATAACGAGACCGATATTTGGGGTGTAATCCGCAGACCAAGTAATTTTAGTGCAAAAAATAAATATCCGATTATTGATGGCACCTATTCGGGTCCTCATGCTGTCCGTATGCCCATTTCGTTTACCAACGCATACAGAAGCTGGGATCAATCGTTCGCCGAACTTGGATCAATTGTGGTTACTGTGGATGGTTTGGGAACGGCTCAGCGATCCAAAAAATTCCACGATTTTTCCTATAAAAATTTGGGTGATATTGGAGCCGATGACCACGAAAAAGCAATAAGGGAGCTTGCAGCCAAATATAAATATATGGACATTGATCGGGTTGGGATTTTTGGACATTCAGCGGGTGGCTACGATGCAGCGAGAGCTTTGTTAATCAAACCGGATTTTTATAAAGTAGGTGTTTCATCGGCAGGTAACCATGATCAGCGTATCGATAAAGTGTGGTGGAATGAACTCTATATGGGTTTTCCTGAAGGTCCTGAATATGAACAACAGGCAAATATGTCCAAAGCAGCCAACCTCAAAGGAAAACTTTTGCTCATCCATGGAGATATGGATAATAACGTAAATCCGATCGAGACCATCAGGATGGCTAATGCCTTAATGGAGGCGAACCGTGATTTTGATATGCTGATTATCCCGAATAAAGATCATAATTTGTATGATCATAAGTTTTTCACCCGTAAAAGATGGGATTATTTTGTTAAAAATTTGATGGGGGCAGAACCTCCAACCAATTATGAAATTGGGGTCAAATTCAAGCAAGACTAGTCATCATTTTTAGCCTATAATGCTGGTATTATCATAATTTTGTGAGATAAATATTTGGATGAGCATATTAATAGAAAATATTAAAAAATTGGTGCAGGTTGAAGATCAACCTCGGAAGTTCGTTGCCGGAAATGCCATGGCTAAATTACCGGTTTTGGATGAGGCATGGATACTGATTGAAAAAAATCGGATTGCTTCATTTGGCAAAATGGATGATCCGTTAAGACCTAAATCTGCAAGGAAAGTTATAGATGCAACGGGAAAAATGGTTTTCCCTGCCTTCTGCGATTCTCATACTCATCTGGTTTATCCTGCCAGTCGCGAAATTGAATATGTAGATAAAATCAAAGGGCTGTCGTACGAAGAAATTGCAAAACGTGGGGGAGGAATCCTGAATACTGCCAGGAAAATGCAGGAAATTTCTGAAACCGAATTATTCGAATCAGCCATGAAGCGCCTGGATGAAATTATGTATTTGGGTACAGGTGCCGTTGAAATCAAAAGCGGGTATGGACTGAATACCGAATCTGAATTGAAAATGCTCAGGGTAATCCGACGACTGAAAGAATCTCACCCACTTACCATTAAATCTACTTTTTTAGGAGCTCATGCCGTTTCAGGCGAATATAAAGGAAAACAAAGTGACTATGTTGATTTGGTGATCAATGAAATGATTCCCAGGGTTGCATCTGAAGAACTTGCAGATTATGTGGATGTATTTTGCGATCGTGGTTTCTTCACGGTTGAGGATACAGATCGGATTTTAAACGCAGCCATGAAGTATGGTTTGCGCCCAAAAATACATGCCAATGAGCTGGATTATTCGGGAGGGATTCAGGTTGGAGTGAAGTATAATGCATTGTCTGTTGACCATCTTGAGTACACAGGTTATGCTGAAATAAAAGCATTGCTGAATACCGAAACGATGCCGACTGTTTTACCCGGAGCTGCATTTTTTCTGGGGATGGTTTATGCACCGGTTCGCAAAATGATTGATGCAGGACTACCGGTGGCTTTGGCGAGTGATTTCAACCCGGGTTCTTCGCCTTCCGGAAATATGCAATTAATCCTATCAATGGCAAGTATACTTTATCGGATGTTGCCAGAAGAAGCCATCAATGCAACTACATTAAATACAGCTTATGCCATGGGTGTTGAAGAAGAACTTGGAACAATTGCCGTTGGCAAAAAAGCCAATTTATTTATCAGTAAAGAAATTCCAAGCATCGAATTTATGCCTTATGCTTATGGAAGTAATAAAGTAGAATCAATGATTATCAACGGGAAAATGAAATAATTTCATATATTTATGTAAAATTATTTTCGATGAAAGGTGTTATTTTTACTGAATTTATTGAAATGGTTGAAGAAAAATTTGGCTTTGAAATGGCTGATAAGCTTCTTACCCAACCTGAATTAAAATCAAAAGGTGTGTATACTGCAGTAGGTACCTATGATTTTGATGAAATGCTGTGTTTAATTACAATGTTAGGCAAAGAGACAAAAACCCCTATTCCTTATCTATTAGAAGTTTTTGGAAATTATTTATTCTCAAGATTGTTAATTCTTTATCCTCTGCTCTTTGAGGATAAAAAAAACGTATTTGAATTTCTTACCCAAATAGATAAATATATTCATGTAGAAGTTTTAAAGCTATATCCGGATGCTCAATTACCGAAAATTATTACTCAGCTCAATGAGGACAAAACCCAAATGACAATGATTTATACCTCAGAGCGAAAATTAAGTGATCTGGCTTTGGGCTTAATTAATGGTTGTATTAATCATTTCAACGAAAAAATTACAGTCAGTGTTGTGGGAAAATCAAACGATGGAAGCCTAGTCACTATCGTTTTAAATAAAAAATAAATTATTTTGAGTGAGTTAGATGCTATAAAAAGATCTCTGGATAGAGAGCGTAAAGCCCGCAAACAGGCTGAAGCGATTATTGAGCAAAAATCACGTGAAATATACCTTGCCAATCAGGAATTAATAAGTTTGAATCAATCTTTAGAAGAAAGAATTCAGGAGCGGACAAAAGAATTGAATCTGGCAAAGGAAGAAGCTGAAAGTTCAACAAAGGCAAAGTCATTATTTTTATCCAATATGAGTCATGAAATCCGCACCCCATTGAATGGAATTATTGGAATATCTGAATTAATGCTCAGAGAAAGTGGTGAGAGTCATATAAGAGAAATGTTGCATACGGTTAAGTATTCTGCTGATAATTTAATGGGAATAATTAATGATATACTGGATTTTTCGAAAATAGAGGCCGGTAAAATTACTTTTGAAAATATTGAATTTAATTTAGGAAACCTTCTGGATAATTTAAAAGCTGTATTAAATCCCAGGATTCAGGAAAAAAAGTTAGAACTTAAGCTTAATTTATCAGATTCTGTCCCTGAAAGATTAATTGGAGATCGAATTAAATTAAATCAAATCTTAATGAATCTGGTAGGGAATGCAATTAAATTTACAGATAAAGGATTTGTTGGAATTGAGGCAAGCTTTGATAAACTAAATAAAAATACAGGAAATCTTTTAATAAAAGTATCGGATAGTGGAATTGGAATTCCTCAAAATAAAATTGATACAGTATTTGATAGTTTTACCCAATCTAATTCTTCAATCACGAGAATTTTTGGTGGGTCAGGACTTGGCTTAACTATCACAAAGCGATTAATTGAACTTCAAGATGGAAATATTAGGGTTGAAAGCGTAGAAAACAAAGGTACTATTTTTGAATTTAACCTGCCTGTTAGATTTACAATGATTAAGACGCAAAAGGTCCAAAAGCTAAATGGTGAAATAAATATTTCGGTATTAAAAGGAATTAAAGTTTTAGTGGTTGAAGATAATACGATTAATCAATTTGTGGCCGCATCATTTTTGAAACACTGGGGTATCAATGTGGATATTGCAAATAATGGTAAAGAAGCTATCTTTTTATTGGAAAATAAAGTAATAGACATTGTACTTTTGGACTTACAAATGCCAATTATGGATGGAATGGAGACTTGTGAGCGAATTCGGAATGGTAAAACCAATATCAAAGATATCAATATCCCGATAATTGCTTTAACTGCTGATGCATTTGAAGAAAGTAAAACTAAAGTGCTGGGATGTGGAATGAATGATTTTGCAACAAAGCCGATAATTCAAGAGGAATTATTGCAAAAATTATTAAAATATTGTCCAAAAAGAAATAACTAGAATGAAAGAAAAAAATCATTTTATTAGTTCAGAATTTTATTTTGAGTTATTTAATCAATTACCAGATGCCTTGGTATTGCTTGATTCTGATTTAAATATTAAATTGAGCAACCATTTATTTAGGGATCTATTTCATTCTAATGATGAGGTTAACTTTGAAGAAGTTTTAGGTCATAAACTCGGTTGCAAAGATTTTTATCAAAGTGTTTCTGGTCACGACTTGAAAATAAACTGCACAAATTGTAAGCTGAAAAATTCAGTCAAGAAGGCGATTTCAAATAAAAGAACTCAAAAGCCTGATACTATGGTTCTGCAAACAATAGGGACCCAAGACGAATCCTTAAAGTTAATTCAATTTCAGGCAATATATATTAAGTATATAAATCAGGAATACGTTTTGTTAAAATTGAATGATCTGACCGAATTCGGAAATAATACTGTTGATCTAATCACAAATCCTAAAAAAGATTATTAAAAAAAAGAATAATTTCATAATTAACCACTCGTCGTTTCATCTGCCTTTCCTATTTTTGCTGACTAATTATTTAATATTAAAAATAGTTAAAGTTTCAGATACTGTTTGAACTGGATATAAAATCTTATTAATAATTAAAATTACATTAAGGCTAGAACCCGGAATAAAAAATTAATCAACCTATGAAAAAATTAATCGAATGCGTTCCAAATTTCAGTGAAGGGCGCGATATGGGAATCATTAAACAGATTACCAACGAAATTGAAAAAATCGAGGGCGTTAAATTACTGGATGTTGATCCGGGTGCAGCCACAAACAGGACTGTTGTCACTTTTGTAGGGACCCCGGATGAAGTAATTGAAGCTGCATTTGTTGCAGTGAAAAAAGCTGCTGAAATCATTGATATGAGTAAGCATAAAGGCGAACATCCTCGCATGGGAGCTACTGATGTTTGCCCTCTGATTCCAATTTCGGGTATTACGATGGAAGAGACCACTGAATATGCGCATAAATTGGCAAAACGTATCGGTGAGGAACTAAATATTTCTGTTTATTGTTATGAAAATGCGGCTTTCAAACCTGAGCGCAGAAACTTAGCCAATTGCCGTTCAGGCGAGTATGAGGGCATGTCAAAAAAGTTAAAAGATCCAAATTGGAAACCTGATTTCGGACCAAGTGAATTAAATGTGAGAGCAGGCGTAACCGCTGTTAGTGCCCGTGATTTTCTGGTCGCATACAATGTAAACCTAAATACAACTTCAACAAGACGGGCTAATTCCATCGCATTTGATGTCAGGGAAAGGGGTCGCACTATGAGAGAAGGAGATCCGATTAGCGGAAAAATTGTGAAGGATGCAAATGGTAAACCGGTGATGATCCCCGGAAGCTTAAAATCAGTCAAGGCTATTGGTTGGTTTATCGAAGAATATGGGATTGCACAAATTTCGATGAACCTTACGAATATCAGCATAACCCCTGTTCATATTGCATTTGACGAGGTTTGCAAGAAAGCTGCCGAACGAGGAATCCGGGTTACGGGCTCTGAATTGGTTGGGCTGATTCCATTACATGCCATGCTCGATGCAGGAAAATATTTTTTACGCAAACAGGAAAGATCACTAGGGGTTTCGGATGATGAATTGATCAAAATTGCTGTCAAATCAATGGGTTTGGATGATTTAAAACTATTTAATCCAAAGGAAAGAATCATCGAATATTTATTGGAAGATGGGAAAAGCAATAGATTGGTTAAAATGAACCTGGAAGAATTTGCCGATGAAACTGCTTCCGAATCACCTGCTCCGGGAGGTGGTTCTATCTCTGCTTATGCAGGGGCATTAGGAATTTCCTTAGCCACAATGGTAGCCAATCTTTCTTCACATAAAAGAGGCTGGGATGAGCGTTGGGAAGAGTTTTCAGTTTGGGCAGAAAAGGGCCAGAAAATCAAAAAAGAATTATTGTTTCTGGTGGATGAGGACACCCGGGCCTTCAATAAAATTATGGATGCCTTTGGATTAGCAAAAGCCACTGACGAGGAAAAAGCCATCCGTACACAAGCAATTCAGGATGCTTCAAAATATGCAATCGAAATTCCATTCAGGGTGATGCAAAAATCATTCGAATCAATGGAAGTGATTAAGGCCATGGCGGAAATAGGAAACCCAAATTCTGTTTCTGACGCCGGTGTTGGAGCTCTTTGCGCCAGAACAGCAGTAATGGGTGCTTACCTCAATGTGAAGATCAATGCCGCCGGCATCGATGATAAGGCTTATGCAAATGAGAAACTTAGTTTAGGTGCCGAAATTGAAGCCAAAGCAATTGCTTTGGAAACAGAAATTTTAAAGGTAGTAAATGAAAAGATAGCGTAAATATAGTTTGGGATGGCGTCCCCGAACTCGCTGATGCGAGTCGGGACGCCATCCCTTTTTATCCCTTTTTAAGTCATCCTTTTTTGTACTTTTAATCCAACCAAAATTATTTATAACTCTAATAAAAAATAGCTCAAATTATGAAGAGAAGAACCAAAATAATTCTTACAATTATTCTTGTCACTTTTATCGGCATAGGAATTTATGGATATCAGGTTTACCAAATGATAATGGGTAGTGAAAAAATCAGGGGCGTACAGGAGACAATTCCTGAAGCAGTAAATCATAATATACCGGGCTTAACTTTAGGTTCCGATGATTGGCCGCATTGGCGAGGTGCCGATCTGGATGGTAAAAGTAAAACAATAGGAATCAATACGAACTGGTCCTCGGGACTAAAAAAAGTGTGGCAGGTCGATTTTTTATGTCAGGATAACTCAACAGGATCATGGTCGTCAGTTGCTATTCAAGGAGATCATTTGGTGGTTCCAGGCAGGGATGAGAACAATGATTTGGTATTTTGTTTGAATGCTGAAACAGGAGAATTAATTTGGACCGGATCCTATGAATCAGCAGCTTTAACTCCTCACGGAAAAGGAGCCAGAGGCACTCCATTTATTGATCAGGACAGGGTTTATACTTTTGGGAGAAGTGGGGATTTGGCGTGTTGGAATTTGGTTGACGGAGAAATGCATTGGAAAAAAAGCGTTGTTGATGAAGGTGGTATTGAGCCGGATTGGGGTTATTCAATATCCCCTTTTATTTTTGAAAATAAAGTAATCGTTCAGGGTGGGGGAGATGCTTTAATCGTGGCTTATGATAAAATGAGTGGCGAACTGATTTGGAAATCTTTAGTCGGAAAAGCCGGATTTTCATCTGCCATGCCAATTAAGCTTAATGAAGAAGCTTTCTTATTGATATTTCATGGGATGGGATTGTCTTGCATCAACCCGAATAACGGTTCTGAATTGTGGATGCTACTCTGGGAAACAGATTATGGGGTTAATGCAACAACGCCCATTGTAAATGGGGATGTGGTGTTTTTTACTTCAGGATATGGGATGGGAAGTCAGGCCATTAAAGTATCGAAAGAAAAGTACGAAGTAATTTGGACCAACCCTGATTTTGCTGCTCAGCATTCCGACCCAATTCTCATTGATGGGTTTTTATATGGATACAGCGGTCAAAGTACAAGTAACAAAGGCAAATTTAAATGCATTGAGTTATCAACTGGAAAAGAGATGTGGAGCACGAATGAAATGGGGAACGGCACTACGGTTTTTGTTGACGGATATTTAATCTGTATGGATTATAAAACCAATTTGTTTCTTGTTGAACCCGACCCAAATCAATTTAATCTTATTAGTAGCACGGATAACGGTTTGGAAAATGTCCGATATTTAGCATGGACTCCACCTGTTGTAGCAAATGGTAAATTGTACATCAGGTATTTACAGAGTTTGGCATGCTTCGATTTAATGCTTTAACTTTTTTATAAGGAAAATTATTCCGTATCCGGCGGTTCTTTCAAGGGCTTGTTCCCAAATTCTTCTTCTAATATATCCTTTAGTTTAACCGGTTGACAAGGCGTTCGTTTGCCTTCTTTGCAAAATGTTATTTTGCCACTTTGCTCTGAGACTACGATAGCCACAGCGTCAGATTGTTCGGTGATCCCAATTGCAGCACGATGACGAAGTCCTACCCTTGCAGGCAATGAGGAATTGTCGGAGACAGGTAGAATACAAGCTGCTGCTAAGATTTTATTGTTAGAAATGATTAAAGCCCCATCGTGTAATGGGTTGTTTTTATAAAAGATACTTTCAATTAAAATTGGGGAAATAAGCGCATCTATCCGAATGCCTGTTTGAACATAGTGCCTGAGGTCGTTATGTTCAGTTATTACGATTAAAGCTCCTTGTCTTGCATCAGCCATACGTTGAGTTGCAACTACAATTTTGTCAATGTCAAGTTCAGCTTTATAGTTCGTATCAAAATTCCAAAATAGAAATTTCCCTTTTCTTTTCTGAAAATAGGCAGGCGTTCCAAGTGCGAGTAAAAATCGCCTTATTTCCTGCTGAAATATAACAATAAGTGCAATAAATCCAACGCTGATGAAGCCCCCAAGCATTTGACTAAGCAGTTCCATCTTTAAAGCATCAACCAACTTCCAAATAAGGAATATGGCAATGATTCCAATTAAAATATTGATAGCAACTGTTCCTCGCAATAGGCGGTATAATTCAAATAAAAGGTAAGCAACCAGCAGAATGTCAATAATATCAAGAATCCTGATATCGATAAAACCCGGAATAATAAAATTGACCATTGGTTATAGCTTGAGTAACAAATTTAATAAAAAAGACGAGGTTTATATACGGCTAACGATTTTTATTGCTTCTTTAGCAGCTTTTACATCATGCACCCTTAAAATATTGGCACCATTCAGCAACGCAATTGTGTTCAAAACAGTGGTACCATTCAGCGCATCGGATGGTGTTATGCCCAGTGCTTTATAGATCATTGATTTTCTGGATACACCAGCAAGAACAGGTAGTCCAAAAGTTTGGTATTGTTTTAGGTTTTTAATGATTTCGTAATTATGATCCAATGATTTTCCAAATCCAAATCCCGGATCTAAAATTAATTGATCAACACCCAAATCATAGAAATATTTAATTCTATCATTAAAGAAATCCATGATTTCCTGATTTACATATCTGTAAGAAGGAGCCACCTGCATGATTTTAGGATCGCCTTTTGTATGCATCAAAACAAACGGCTTTTTATAATGAGCAATGGTTTGAGCCATTTTTTTGTCAAAGCATCCACCCGAAACATCATTGATTATATCTGCTCCTTCTTCAATTGCGGCTCTGGCAATTTTCGAACGCCAGGTATCAACCGATACAAATAAATCCGGAAACTCTTTTCTAACTTTCCTTAGCGAAGGTAAAAGCCTTCCAAGTTCTTCTCGTTCGCTAACCTCCTCTGCAAAAGGTCGGGTTGACACAGCTCCAAGATCCAGGATATCTGCCCCTTCTTCAATCATTAATCCTGCTTTTTTGAGTAAATCTTCACTTTCAGGGAAACGACTACCTTCATAAAAAGAATCAGGACTAATGTTTAAAATTCCCATTACCAGTGGTTTATCAAGCGCAAGTAATTTGCTGCCCGATTTCAGCTTTATAATTGAAGGGAATTCTTTATTTTTACTTTCGGAAATATCTGACATATAGCTTAACTGATTCTGGTCAATACAAAAGTAAAGATTCTAAAATTAAGTTATGGCTGTCAACTAAAAAGATATTTGCCGTTTTCATGAAGCTCTAAAATAATAAATGAATGATAAACATAACTTCTCAGCAATTTGATTCTGTAATCGACGAATGTAAATGCATCTTTATCAATAAAATGAAGGATTATGGTACTGCCTGGAGAATTCTTCGAACCCCTTCATTGACGGATCAAATTTACATTAAGGCAAATCGGATAAGGAGTATTGAGGATAAAGGAACTCAGAAAGTAGAAGAAGGTGTTAAGCCTGAATTTATCGGAATCATTAATTACTCAGTCATGGCCCTAATTCAGCTTGAGCTGGGCGTAGCAGAAAAAAATATGGTGTTGCCAATTGACCGGGTCGAGAGTTTATATGATAAATATATTGCAGGGGCCAAAAATTTGATGGAAGCCAAAAATCATGATTATGGCGAAGCGTGGAGAAATATGCGCATCAGTTCATTAACTGACATCATTCTCATGAAACTGCTGCGCATCAAACAAATAGAAGATCATGACGGGAAAACAAATATTTCGGAGGGTTTGGATGCCAACTATTACGATATATTAAACTATTCAATATTTGCAATGATCAAGCTTAAAGAACTAGAAAGTAAAAATAATCCATGAAGAAGTTATTGAGAACGATTAGCCGTATTTTGGTAGGACTTGTTTTTGTCTTTTCAGGATTTGTAAAAGGCGTCGACCCATTAGGAACTGCGTACAAAATCGAAGATTATTTTAATGCCTATGGAATGGATTGGGCCATGCCCCTGGCATTGTTCTTATCGATAACTCTGTGCATGGTTGAATTTGTACTCGGATATACGCTTGTACTGAATTTGAAATTAAAGCAACTTTCCTGGTTGTTGCTTGCAATGATGTCCTTTTTTACTTTACTTACTTTGTACGATGCGCTTTACAGCCCTGTTCCTGATTGTGGCTGTTTTGGCGATGCAATCACTATAACGAATTGGCAAACCTTTTATAAAAATGTGGTACTGATGGTTTTTGTCCTCTTTATTTTTATTTCTAAAGAGAAGTTCAAATCGATCTTTAAACCCAAAGTTGAAATTGTTTTAATTCTGATCGGAATTATCGGATTTAGTTGGTTCTCAATTTATCAATACCGGCATTTACCAATGATTGATTTCCTTGAATGGAAAGTTGGAACGGATTTAACTCCTGATAATGAACAAGGAGATGAAATATTCTTAATCTATAAAAATACCAAGACCGGTGAAACGCGGGAGTATCTTTCGCCAAATTATCCATGGAACGATTCTGTTTGGATAAGTGAATGGGAATTTGTGGATCAGCGTGTGGTGGAGCATAGTGGAATTCAATTGCATAATTTACGTTTTGAAGATCTGTCGGGAAGCGATTTAACTGACCAAATTATTCATAAGACGGATTATCAATTATTCATTGTTACCTGGAATGTTAATAAATTTCCGACCAAAGCAATATCCCAAATCAAATCTTTAGTTGAAAATGTGACTTTAAGGGGGTCTTCCATTCAAGGACTCACCAGCAGTTTAAGTGAGGATATTGAGCAATTTCAGGCAAAAACAGGCATTGATTTAGTTTTTTATAATTCGGATGGCATTGTTTTAAAAACGATGATACGCTCAAATCCGGGCATTGTACTAATAAAAGATGGCGAGATTCTGGCAAAGTGGCATTATAATGATTGCCCTGACATTGCCGAACTTGAAAGAAAATTTCCCGGATTTTAAAACAGAAATCCTATCTTTAACGTATGGCCCAATACATTCTTAAGCGGATTTTTTATGGCTTTCTGGTTCTGTTCGGAGTCATCACCGTAATTTTTCTGTTGTTTAATGTGTTGCCCGGCGATCCGGCCAGGATGATGTTGGGGCAACGTGCTGATATTGCATCAGTTGAAGCGATTAATCATGACCTTGGATTAGATCAATCTTTGCCTAAACAGTATTTCGGATTCTTAAATGATCTTTCGCCTATTTCAATCCATAATTATAAGAATAAGCCCAGTTTTTGGTTCCTTGATCCTGAAAAGTATTCTTATGTAGTTTTATTCAAACTGGCAGATCAAAAAATTGTCCTGAAAAAACCATATTTGCGTCGATCGTATCAAAGCAAACGCAAAGTTTCGGATATCCTGAGCGAAGCTTTTCCCAATACCATGATTCTGGCGACCGTGTCAATCTTATTTGCGGTAATTGTTGGTGTTTTTGTTGGAGTAATTGTGGCAATAAAGAAAAATATATTTATTGAAAGATTAGCGATGGTTTTTTCGGTGCTGGGAATGTCCTTGCCCTCTTTCTTCGTAGCCATAATATTTGCCTGGATTTTTGCCTATTTACTGGGAGATCTGACCGGACTTAATATGTTTGGGAGTTTAAAAACCGTCGATGATTTTGGAAACGGAGAATATTTTGATTTAAAAAACCTTATTTTGCCGGCAATAACTCTCGGAATTCGTCCGCTAGCCATAGTTGTCGAACTTACAAAGAGTTCCTTACAGGATGTTTTATCACAGGATTATATCAGGACTGCTAAGGCAAAAGGATTGTCAGCTTCACGGATTATTCGTAAACATGCCTTGAAAAATGCTATGAACCCTGTGGTTACGGCAGTTTCAGGGTGGTTTGCTTCATTAATGGCTGGTGCTGTTTTTGTGGAATATGTTTTTGATTGGAAAGGGGTAGGAGTGGTAATCGTCAAGGCTCTTGAAAAATACGATTTTCCTGTAATTATGGGTTCTGTATTAATTATCTCCATACTTTTGGTGATTATCAATATTTTTGTTGATATAATTTATGCATTACTTGATCCACGGATAAAGTATAGTTGATGTATTTTAACTTAGCGAAATTTTGAACAATGGTTTTGGGTTTGTAAATTTGGGTATGAGAAAAAAAATAGTAGCCGGTAATTGGAAGATGAATTTAAACTTTCAGGAGGCTGAAGAAGTATTTGAATCCATTATCGATCTATACGGTGATGAAGATTCTGAGAATCCTATCATGATTATTTGCCCTCCTTATCCTTTTTTGGAGGTTGGAACGGATTTAACTGATGAACTTAAGATATGCATTGGAGCTCAGGATGTAAGTAGCCATTCAGGTGGGGCATACACAGGTGAGGTTTCAGCGGCAATGTTAGATTCAATGGATGTTGAATATTGTATAGTCGGACATTCGGAGCGCAGAAAATATTTTAATGAATCGTCGGCATTAATTAAAGAAAAGGTTGAGCAACTTTTAGAGCACGATGTTTGCCCGATTTTTTGCTGTGGTGAACAACTTGATGAAAGACAAAGTGGAAAAGAATTCGAGGTTGTAAAATCTCAACTATCTGATAGTCTTTTTCATCTTTCAAAAGAGGAAATTGAAAATTTAGTCATCGCATATGAACCTGTTTGGGCTATTGGTACAGGTTTAACAGCCACTCCCGATCAGGCTGAAGAAATGCATGCTTTCATTCGTAAACTTCTTAAAGAGAAGTATAATGAAAAAGTTGCAGAAAATATGTCTATCCTTTACGGTGGAAGTTGTAATGCCAAAAATGCACGTGAAATTTTTTCAAAACCCAATGTTGATGGTGGCCTTATTGGGGGAGCATCTTTAAGTCCCGATGATTTTTACCATATCTATAAAAGTTTTTGAAATTATGAATTACGTTGCATCTACTTTTAGAAGTGAGTATAAATATATTGATTGGGAAGTATTAATGGCTTTTTTAGGCGAAATAGGCTATGAAAGCTTTGAAGAAATTGAGAATGGCGTATTGGCTTATATTGCTCAACCCGATTTCGATAACCTGAAAGTTGAAAGCTTATTAGCTGACAAATTTAGTGGTAAGGATATTATATGTACTCAAGAAACTATACAGGACCGTAATTGGAATGAGGTTTGGGAAAGTAATTACGATGCGGTTGTCATTTCAAATCGTTGTTTAATCCGTGCACCTTTTCATCCTTCCGATCCAAGCATGGAATTTGAAATATTAATTGAACCTCAAATGTCGTTCGGAACGGCTCACCATGAGACCACCGCAATGATGATTTTATACATTCTTGAGGCCAATTTAAAAAACAAGGAAATTCTTGATATGGGCTCAGGGACCGGGGTTTTAGCCATTCTGGCTTCTATGAAAGGTGCCAAATTTATCGACGCGATTGATATTGAAGAATGGGCCTTTAAAAACTGTCTGGCAAATACGGAAAAGAATAAAGTTACGAACGTAAATGTTGTTCAAGGAGATGCTTCTTGCATTATTAAGAAATATGATGTTATCTTTGCAAATATTAATTTAAATATTTTAGTACAAGATATGGAGGTTTATGCCGCAGCGATGAAAGCTGGTGGCATTATTTATTTTAGTGGATTTTATCAGTCTGATTTAACAAAACTCAAACAAGCTACTAATAAAACTAACTTACAATTAGTTGATTCTAAGGAAAAAAATAACTGGATGGCAGCCACATTTTTAAAAACTAAATAAAAATGATCATAGTACTCAGCGTAATTGTTGCCGTAATACTGGCCTATTTAATTGGTTCTATACCTACAGCAGTTTGGGTTGGCAGGGCTTTTTATGGTGTGGATGTAAGGACTCAGGGTAGTAAGAATGCCGGAGCTACAAACACAATCAGGGTACTTGGATTAAAAGCTGGTATTCCTGTAATTATTGTTGATGTTTTTAAAGGTTGGTTTGCAGTATACATCGGTGTGATTTTTAGTAATGTCGGCCTTAGCGAAAATCAATTCTTATTTCTCGAAATAAGTATGGCTGCAGCATCCGTTTTGGGGCATATTTTCCCGATTTATGTTGGCTTTAAAGGCGGTAAAGGTGTTGCAACACTATTCGGTATTGCATTGGCACTTTATCCATATGCAGTTCTTACTGTATTAGGCGTATTTTTATTGGTGTTTTTTATCACCCGAATGGTTTCTTTGTCGTCGGTTCTGGCCTCCATTTCGTTTCCATTTTTTGTCATTTTTTTATTTCATATCCCATATCTCCCGTTAATTTTACTCGCCATTGCTGTAGGATTATTTGTTCCTGTGATGCACCATAATAATATCAAGCGATTATTAAGGGGTGAAGAATCAAAAATTTCCTTCAAAAGAAAAAGTAAATAGTGCCTTCGTATGTGCAAAATTTGTTGAGAAAGAAAATATT
Source organism: Bacteroidota bacterium (assembly GCA_018816945.1). Taxonomy (NCBI): domain Bacteria; kingdom Pseudomonadati; phylum Bacteroidota; species Bacteroidota bacterium. The sequence goes on from JAHIVC010000097.1 coordinate 84,642, forward strand.
TATTCGTCAGGTTCATAATTTTATTTAATATATTTACTGTTAAATAATCAACTCTCTATTAAAATCATAGTAAAATGAAATTTATTGTTTCCAGCTCACTGTTACTGAAAAACATTCAAGCTTTAAGTGGTGTTCTAAATTCAAGCAATACCTTACCCATCCTTGATGATTTTCTATTCGAACTCAAAGAAGATAAGTTATTTATTACCGCTTCCGATTTAGAAACAACCATGACTGTTTCGTTGGAACCAACCAAAGCCGAAGAACCCGGAATGGTTGCGATACCTGCTAAAATTCTGCTTGACACACTTAAAACATTTGCTGATATTCCGGTTACGATATCCGTAAATAAAGATACTTTAGGTATTGAAATTTCTGCCGGAGACGGTAAATATAAATTACCCGGCCATCGCAGTGACGAATATCCACAAGCTCCTGCTTTGGAGGATACTACGACCTTAGAGATAAAGGCACCTATCCTGGTAAATGCTATAAATAAAACTTTGTTTGCGACAGGAAATGATGAACTACGACCGGTAATGTCGGGTGTGTTTTGCGAAATTACTCCTGATGACATTACTTTTGTTGCCACTGATGCACATAAATTAGTCAGATACAAAAGAACAGATGCTTTTGGGGAAATTTCAGCATCTTTTATCCTGCCTAAAAAACCACTTAATCAGCTTAAGCATTTGGTTACTGCCAAAGAAGATGCTAAGGTAAAGATTGAATACAATCAAATTAATGCTTTCTTTTCATTTGAAAATGTGAGTATGGTTTGTCGGTTAATCGATGGTAGGTATCCAAATTATGATGCTGTTATCCCTACAAATAATCCGAATATTCTTACCATTGACAGATTATCCTTACTTAATTCAATAAAACGTGTCGCGATATTTGCAAATCAGTCGACTCATCAGGTCAGGTTTAAAATTTCAGGTAAAGAACTGACCCTTTCTGCCGAAGATATTGATTACTCAAATGAGGCTAGGGAGCGACTGACCTGTAGTTATGAAGGTGAAGATATGGAGATCGGATTTAATTCGAAATTTTTGCAGGAGATGTTATCAAATCTTGATAATGATGATGTAAAAATTGAAATGTCGGCACCTAACCGTGCAGGTTTGATCTTACCCGTTGATACGGAAAATGAAAAAGAAGATATTTTGATGTTGGTTATGCCGGTGATGCTTAACCAATAGCATTGTTTAATTTGAAGATATAAAGCAAGGTCGAAAACCTTGCTTTTTTTATGTCTTCGGGGAACGGTTTCTCGAATGTGGTATAACAAAAAAAGCCCTCCAATTTGGAGAGCTTTTAATTTTTCAATTAATGAAGAAGTACTTTATTCAGCCCGTTTTACATTAATGGCTTTTTTTCCACGGTTATCTTCTGTGATGTCGAAAGTGACTTTGTCGTCTTGAGAAATTCGGTCGACTAATCCTGTGGCATGGACAAAGATGTCTTGTTTTGATTCATCATCAACAACAAATCCAAAACCTTTTCTTTCATTGAAAAATTTAACAATTCCGGTTGACATAGTAATAAAAAGTTAAGTTAATAATTATACAAATATACATTTATTTTCTACCAAGGCAAGAATTTTGCATATTTAATCAATTATGATTACCATCAAACCGAGAAATAAAAGCTTACTAAATAGTAGACTTCTCAGAAATTATCCAATTTTAGGTCCTGCATTTACCAAAAGTTTTCCTTCTTCGTTGTCGGTATATTTTTCGAAGTTTTTAATAAAACGGCTGCCAAGATCAACAGCTTTCTTGTTCCACTCGTTCACATCTGCGTATGTATCACGTGGATCAAGTATTTTCGGATCAACCCCAGAGAGTGAAGTAGGAACCTCTAAGTTGAAAACAGGAATAATCTTTGTTTCAGCTTTTTCGATAGAACCGTTTAGAATTGCATCAATTATTCCGCGGGTATCCCGAATGGAAATTCTTTTTCCGGAACCATTCCAGCCTGTATTTACTAAATAAGCTTCAGCTCCGTGAGCTTTCATTTTTTTTACTAATTCAGCACCATATCGGGTTGGATGAAGAGAAAGAAAAGCAGCTCCAAAACAAGCTGAAAATGTAGGTTGAGGAGTGGTAACTCCAAGTTCGGTCCCTGCTAATTTTGCAGTAAACCCCGATAAAAAATGATATTTGGTTTGCTCAGGTGTTAATTTCGAAACGGGAGGCATAACCCCAAAAGCATCAGCAGTAAGGAAAATAACTTTCGTTGCGTGACCTGCTTTTGAAACAGGTTTAACAATGTTATCAATATGATAAATTGGATAGGAAACACGTGTGTTTGCAGTTAACGAACCATCTTTGAAATCAATTTTACCTTTACTGTCAACTGTTACATTTTCAAGAAGCGCATCACGTCTGATTGCGTTGAAAATCTCCGGCTCCGCTTCTTTATCTAAATCGATCGTTTTTGCATAGCACCCACCTTCGAAATTGAAGATGCCATCGTCATCCCAACCATGTTCATCGTCGCCTATTAACTGACGATTTGGATCGGTTGAAAGGGTAGTTTTACCAGTACCTGAAAGACCAAAGAAAATAGCTACATCACCTTCTTCTCCAACATTGGCAGAACAATGCATTGCAGCCATCCCGTTTAAAGGTAAGTAGTAATTCATCATGGCAAATAAACCTTTTTTCATTTCTCCGCCATACCAACTTCCCCCTACAACATGCATTCTTTCAGTTAAATTAAATACAGTATAAACCTCCGAATTTAACCCTTGTTCTTTCCATTTTGGATTGATAGTTTTTGAAGCATTTAAAGAAATAAAATCGGGTTCGCCATAATTTTCTAATTCTTTTTCAGTGGGGCGAAGGAACATGTTTTTAACAAAATGAGCCTGCCATGCAACTTCCATGATAAAGCGAACTTTCAATCGTGAATCGGGATTTGCACCACAGAAAGTATCCATTACGTATAATTTCTTTCCAGATAACTGTTTTAGTGTATTTTCTTTGAGTTCATTCCAAACCTCTGTGCTAACTGGTTTATTGTCGTTTGGTGATTCAGGAGTTGTCCACCACATGGTATCTTTGGTTGTATTATCCTTAACAATGTATTTGTCCTTTGGTGCTCGTCCAGTAAATCTCCCTGTCATTACATTGATTGCATCCAATTCTGTTAACTGACCTTTTTCAAATCCTTTCAGGTTTGGATCAGTTTCATCCTTGTATAATTCCTCATAAGAAGGATTATAGTAAATTGTGTCAACCTGAGTTAAACCATAGTTTTCTAAAGCTTTTCTTAGCCTGTCCGGATTTTTCATATTGATGCAGCTGTTAATTTGTTATTTAAAATGATTTTGTTGTATTTAATATTTTAATAAATCGCACAAGTTAATAAACCAAATCAAAGGAAAACAGCTCCAGGCTGTTTTCCTTTAGAAACCTAATCAACTTAACTTTAACTATTTATTTTGCTTAATTGCGGCCTGGGCAGCAGCTAAGCGTGCAATCGGAACCCTATAAGGGGAACAGCTTACATAATTGAATCCAAGTGAGTTGCAGAATTCAACAGAAGAAGGTTCTCCGCCGTGCTCTCCGCAAATTCCAATTTTAATGTTCGGTCGGGTTTTTCTTCCTTTTTCAACTGCAATTTTCATGAGTTGGCCAACACCTTCCTGATCTAATACCTCAAATGGATCATGCTTTAGGATGCCTTTATTGATATATATTGGTAAAAATGAACCTGCATCATCTCTAGAGTAACCGAAAGTCATTTGTGTGAGATCGTTCGTTCCAAATGAGAAAAATTCAGCAGATTCTGCGATTTTATCTGCAGTTAGGGCAGCACGAGGAATTTCAATCATCGTTCCCAGTAAGTAATCAATTTTTTCGCCTCTTTCTGCAAAAACTTTTTCAATTGTTGATCGAACAATACTTTCTTGCATATCCAATTCCTTTTTAGTACCGATTAAAGGAACCATGATTTCCGGTATGGCAACAATACCCTTTGCTTTAAGGTTTAGCGCAGCTTCGATAATTGCTCTTGCCTGCATTTCCGTAATTTCAGGGTAAGTATTTCCAAGTCGGCAACCACGATGACCTAACATCGGATTAAATTCAGCAAGTTCTTCAACTTTTCGTTTAACTTCTTCAACTGAAATGCCCATTTGGTCGGCCATTTCTTTCTGATTTGCAGCTTCATGTGGGACAAACTCATGCAAAGGTGGATCGAGTAACCTGACAGTCACCGGAAGATCATGCATGGCAGCAAATATACCTTCAAAATCTTCTCTTTGTATAGGCAATAATTTCTCTAATGCAATTCTTCGGCCTGCTTCATCATTTGCTAAAATCATTTCTCTCATCGGACGGATACGATCACCCTCAAAGAACATATGTTCAGTTCTGCATAGACCGATACCCTGAGCACCAAATTTACGCGCTACTTCTGAGTCACGAGGAGTATCTGCATTAGTTCTCACTAACATCGTGGAATATTTGTTTGTGATTTCCATGATTATTCCAAAGTCACCACTAAGTTCAGCTGCAATGGTACTGATTTTACCTTCATAAACTTCACCTGTTGATCCGTTTAATGAAATCCAATCACCCTCTTTCAGGTTTTTACCATCAACGACAAGTGATCGGCTCTTGTAATTTATGTTCAATTTACCGGCACCTGAAACGCAGCATTTCCCCATTCCTCTAGCAACTACTGCAGCGTGTGAGGTCATTCCACCGCGGGCGGTAAGAATCCCTTTGGCAACATTCATTCCCTTTAAATCTTCAGGAGATGTTTCAATACGAACAAGTATAACATCTTTTCCTTGAGCAACCCATTCTTCAGCTTCGTCAGCGTGGAATACAATTTGTCCGGTTGCAGCACCGGGAGAAGCCGGAAGTCCTTTGGCCAGTACTACTGCAGATTTAATAGCATCGGCATCAAAAACCGGGTGTAACAACTCATCCAATTTGTTGGCATCAAATCTTAACAGTGCTTCTTTCTCAGTAATTTTCCCTTCTTTTAACAAATCAATGGCAATTTTCAACATTGCTGCACCAGTACGTTTTCCGTTTCTGGTTTGTAGCATCCACAATTTACCATCCTGAATAGTAAATTCCAGATCCTGCATATCTGAATAGTGATCTTCAAGTTTTTGCTGGGTTACCATCAGTTCTTTATAAATTGCCGGCATCGCTTCTTCCAAAGAAGGGAATTTAGCTTTACGTTCTTCCTCAGAAACCCCTGCCAGTATGGCCCATCTTTTTGAACCTTCGAGTGTAATTTGTTGAGGAGTTCTAATACCTGCAACAACATCTTCACCTTGCGCATCAATCAGGTACTCGCCATTGAAAATATCTTCTCCGGTTCCGGCATCACGTGTAAAGGCAACACCTGTCCCTGAATTACTTCCCATGTTTCCAAATACCATGGCTTGCACGTTTACAGCAGTTCCCCATTCAGCAGGAATATTATTTAATTGACGATAGTAAATAGCGCGATCGTTCATCCAGCTATTAAAAACGGCCATCACGGCACCCCAGAGTTGTTCCCAAGGGTCGTCGGGAAACTGTTTGCCAGTTTTTTCGGTAACTGCTTTCTTAAACTTAGCAACCATTTCTTTTAAGTCATCAGTTGTAAGCTCGGTGTCATCTTCAATGCCTTTTGCTTCTTTCATTTCATCAATGATTTCTTCAAAAGGATCAATATCTTCTTTCGATTCCGGCTTCATTCCCATAACGACGTCACCATACATTTGAACAAATCGTCGATAAGAATCCCATGCGAATCTGTCGTTTCCGGTTCGTTTTGCAATACCTTCAACAGCCGTATCATTCAACCCAAGGTTAAGAACGGTATCCATCATGCCTGGCATAGAAGCTCTTGCACCAGATCTGACAGATAATAAACATGGATTTTCTTTGTCGCCAAATTTAGTTCCTGTGATTCGTTCAACGAACTTTACTCCATCTTCAACTTCCTTTTTAATTAGTTCTACAGTTTTGTTTTGACCTATATTATAATATTCATTACAAACTTCGGTAGTAATTGTAAACCCGGGAGGGACCGGCACTCCAATCAAATTCATCTCAGCAAGGTTTGCTCCTTTTCCTCCAAGTAAATTTTTCATGTCCGCTTTTCCATCAGCAGTTTTGTCGCCAAACAGATAAACATGTTTTTGATTTGTCATCATTAATTTCTTTTTTACGTTTAAATAAATTTTAACTCAAATATTCTTTCTTTTTTTAATCTTTTAAAAGGACAGCAAAATTACAAAAAAACCCACTCATAACCAGCAAAATGTTAATAAATCAAAAGTGTAATATTCTTTAAACTACGACTTAATATTTGATTATAAAATCAATTGAAAAGCAATATTTTAAAAGAAAAATCAAGGTTTTACTAAAAGCAGGTTTTATTTTTCATTTAGCTTTTAAATTCATGAACAATTAAGAGCCACCAACCTTTATCCTTTAAAGTTTTTCTCTGGTGTACAATCGGAAATCTAAAGCTTCGGGTATTTTTCATGGTTTATTTATAAATATTAGAAACGGTTAGCAAATTGAAGTTTGACAGGAAAATATGGCTTATATTTTGTAAGTTTGTTCTGAAAAAAGATAATTTGTACAGCTAAAAAATTTGAGAGATGAACAGAAAAATTGGAATCAGGATAGAAGATAAATATGTAATGGAAAGGAGGGTTGCAATTACTCCTGAGCACGTTAGAAAACTGATCCAAAATGAAGAACTTGAAGTTTATGTTGAACCTTCGGCAAAGAGGATTTTCTCGGATGATGAGTTCAAAAATGCTGGTGCAGTTTTAACTTCTGATTTAAGTGCGGCACCGGTAATTTTTGGTGTCAAAGAAATGCCGAATTCTTTTTTTGAGTACAAAAAAACCTATGTGTTCTTTTCTCATGTAATAAAAGGCCAGCCCTATAATATGCCCATGTTAAAGGCGATGATGGAGAAAAAGTGTAACCTGATTGAATATGAAAAAATTACTGATGATGCAGGCAAACGTTTAATCTTCTTTGGTCGATTTGCGGGATTGGCCGGAATGATAAATTCCCTATGGTCCTTGGGTCAAAGATTGAAAGTTCAGGGTATTGATAATCCATTTTCAGTTTTAAAGCAGTCACGTTTTTATCATTCACTCGAAGAGGCAAAATCTGCTGTTTCAAGTGTTGGTGAAATAATTAAAAAAAATGGATTGCCAAAGGAACTATGCCCGCTTACCATCGGATTTACAGGTTATGGGAATGTTTCAAAGGGGGCACAGGAAATAATTGACTTATTGCCCATAGCCGAAATCAGGCCCAAAGAACTTCTGAGCATAACAAACCAGGGTGACTCAAATAACAAAGTTATCTACAAAATTGTATTCAAAGAGTCAGATATTTCTGAACCCAAGGATGAAAATACTGCATTTGAGCTGCAACATTATTATAACCATCCCGAAGCGTATAAAAATGCTTTTGAAAAATTCCTTCCTCATTTAAGCATTTTAATGAATTGTATGTATTGGGATATTAAATATCCCAGAATTGTAACAAAAGATTATCTGGCTGAATTGTGTGCCAAGGGCGAGAAGAAATTAAAGGTAATTGGGGATATTACTTGTGATCCAGATGGATCGGTTGAATGTACCCATATCGGAACGGCAATTGAGGACCCTGTTTTTGTATATGACCCTCAAACCAGAAAACCAAAAATGGGATTTGAAGGAGAGGGTATACTAGTAATGTCCGTTGATATCTTACCCAGTGAATTGCCTCGTGACTCATCGATTGCTTTTGGGGATGCGCTAGTTAAATTTATAAAACCAATCGCTAAGGCTAATTATCAACAGCCATTCGAACTTTTGGATTTACCCGGCCCGATTAAAAGAGCGCTTATTCTTCATAACGGAGAATTGACCCCTGATTATCAATACGTAAAAAAGTTTTTGTAAGCAAAGCTATTTAGAGTATTTCCATATTATATTTTGTAAAAAAAAAAGCAACCCTACAATGCATTTTAGACTATATATTCATCTATTTTTGCACCCTTATTTAATAGTGTTAATTAATTAACAAAGATGAAAAGGATATTGATTTTAGGTGCCGGTTTAAGTTCTTCAAGTTTAATAAAATATTTACTTGATCATGCCGAACAATATGATTGGAAGGTAGTAATTTGTGATTATTCGCTTGAGTTAGCTCAGCGAAAAGCAGCAAATCATCCTCGTAGCGAGGTATATTATTTTGATGTTTACAATGATACGCAGCGGATGCAGGAAATTTCAGAATCAGATATTGTTATTTCTATGCTTCCGGCCAGAATGCACCATCTGGTGGCGGTCGATTGTGTTAAAAAAGGTGTAAATATGGTTACAGCCTCCTACGTTTCAAATGAAATAAGGGCCTTGGATAAAGAAGCTAAAGAAAAAGGGGTTCTTTTACTGAATGAAATAGGAGTAGATCCGGGCATCGATCATATGTCGGCCATGCAGATCATAGATGACATCAGGGATAAGGGGGGTAAAATAATTAATTTTGAATCATCAACAGGCGGTTTAGTCGCACCAGAGTCTGACAATAATCCCTGGAATTACAAATTTACCTGGAATCCTCGAAATGTGATTCTCGCAGGACAAGGAGTTTCACAGTTTTTGCATAACGGAAAATACAAATACATCCCGTATAGTAAACTATTTTCTAGAACCGAGGATGTTGAAATTCTTGATCTTGGACACTTTGAAATTTACCCTAACAGAGATTCACTAAAGTATCGTGAAATATACGGACTGGAAGACATTCAGACCATGTTCCGTGGAACCATCAGGCGCAAAGGCTATTCCGAGGCATGGAACGTTTTTGTGCAATTGGGGTTAACCGATGATACTTTTATCATCGAAGATTCTGCTTCAATTACTTACCGTGAGTTTATAGATCGCTTTCTTCCGAATAATAGCAGATTAAGCACCGAATCAATATTAGCAAAGGTTTTTAAAATAGATGTAGAATCAGAAATAATGGAAAAAATAATTTGGACCGGTATTTTTGATGATCGGGTGATTGGGTTAGAGAAAACTACTCCGGCACAGGTTTTACAGCACCTGTTAGAAGAAAAGTGGATACTTGATCCGGAAGATAAGGATATGATTGTGATGCATCATCTGTTTGATTATGAGATGGATGGTAAGAAGAGGAGCCTAACTTCAACAATGGTTGTTAAGGGAAACGATCAGGTGCATACTGCCATGTCAATTACCGTTGGTATTCCGGTTGCTATCGCAACCAAATTGATTTTAACAAATAAAATTCAGCTTAAAGGAGTGCAAATACCTATCGTGAAAGAAGTGTATGAACCCATCCTTAAAGAATTGAATACTTACGGAATAAAATTTATTGAAAAAGAGGTAAAAAAATAGGTATTAAAATGATATTAGAAAAGCTCTCTCAGAACAAGTATCCTGTGGAGAGCTTTTTTTTGATAATTTACAGACAGATATTTAGATATTAAAATAAACATCCATAAATTTACAACTACGATTATCCATCGACCTAACTTAAATTTAAATAGATGAAAAAAGTTCTAATCCTTGGTGCCGGAATGGTTGTAAAACCTATCGTTACCTACCTTTTGAATAAAAACTATTTTGTGAGTGTTGCAAGCCGAACCAAATCAAAAGCGGATAAAATGATTAACGGACATTCGAATGGAAATTCTATTGCATGGACCGTTGATCAGGAAACTCTTTTAGATGAAATGATTGCAGAACATGACTTAACCGTGAGCCTGTTACCTTATGCCCACCATGTGATGGTGGCCAAATTATGTATCAAACATGGAAAAAACATGGTTACAACTTCTTATGTTCAACCGGCTATGAAAGAACTAGATGGGGTAGCTCGGGATGCGGGAATTCTTATACTGAATGAAATAGGCCTGGATCCTGGAATCGATCATATGTCGGCTATGCGAATTATTGACAATATTCATAAAAAAGGAGGTGCAGTTGAAGAATTTTATTCCTTTTGTGGAGCATTGGTAGCTCCCGAGGTTGAAAAGAATCCTTTTTGTTATAAATTCTCCTGGGCTCCGAAAGGCGTAGTAATGGCAGGTAATAATGAAGGAAAATATCTTAGAAAAGGCGAAATAAAATATATCCCAACCGAAGATTTGTTTAAGAATCCAATTCGTTTGGATTTTCCGGAAGTTGGTGAATTGGAAGTTTATCCGAACAGAGACTCTTTACCTTATCTTAATCTGTACGGAATACCCGAAGCTAAAACGATGTTTAGAGGTACATTTCGTTATAAAAAATGGTGTGAAGTATTGGATGCCATTAAATCACTCAAGCTTATCGCTTATGATAAATTGAATCTTGAAGGCTTTTCGTATGCTGAATTTATGAGTAAAATGATTAATGAAAATAATTCAGAAAACATAAAAGATAAAGTTGCTGCCAGGCTAGATGTATCCATAGATTCAAATCCAATTGCAGCCATGGAATGGCTTGGTTTATTTTCGGACGAAAAGATGAATAGGTTAGAAGACTCTCCATTCGAAGTTATATCTGATTTAATGATCGAAAAAATGATGATTCAAGAGGATGAACGCGATATGGTGGTGATGCAGCATACATTTGTTGCTAAATATGCTGATGGGAAGAGAGAAGTAATTAAATCCCGTATGCTTGATTTTGGAACTCTAAAAACAGATACATCCATTGCCAGAACTGTTGCACTTCCGGCTGCATGTGGTGTTGAGATGATTTTGGAAGGCAAAATTAATGCACGAGGTGTTCATATTCCGGTAATCCCTGAAATATACAATCCCATCCTTGACCAGCTTGAAACTATGGATATAGAGATGGTTGAAGAATATGGGTTGCCAATGAGCGAAAATATTAAATAAAATTTTAAGTTAGATTAACATATGAACCGGAGTAAAAAACCAAAACATTTTTACTTTTGTAGCTTCATTCAATAATTATAAAATGAGTAAAAAATCATACGGTAAATGGATAGGAGGGGGGCTTGGTTGGGCTTTCGGAGGTCCAATTGGAGGTATATTAGGCTTTGTTTTTGGATCCATGTTTGATGGGCTCCAAAAAGGTGAATACGCGCACGATCCATCTGGTGGAACCGCATCATACCAAACTCAGGAAGGTGACTTTAGCGTGAGTTTGCTGATTTTATCTGCATCAGTCATGAAAGCAGATGGCAAAGTTTTAAAATCAGAATTGGATTACGTGAAGAGGTTCTTTGTTCAACAATTTGGGGTTGATAATGCGAATAGAAATATTTTTTTACTTAAAGAAGTTTTAAAACAAGATGTTAATTTAATTGAGGTTTGTCGTCAAATTAAGCGATATATGGACTATGCGGCAAAACTGCAACTTATGCATTTTTTATTTGGTATATCGAAAGCTGATGGACAAATACATGCACGTGAGATTGAAATTATTGAGCAAATTGCCAGGTTTTTGGAGATTGACAGAGAAGACTATATTTCTATCAAAGCCATGTCGGTTAAAGAGGTGGATAGTGCTTATAAAATTTTAGAAGTGAAACCGGATGCGAGCGACGATGAAGTAAAGAAAGCCTACTACAAGATGGCAACAAAGTTCCATCCTGATAAAGTTACTCATTTAGGCGATGAAATAAAAAAATCTGCCGAATCGAAGATTAAGGAACTAAATGTTGCTTACGAAGAAATTAAAAAGCAAAGGGGTATAAAATAATTTTTATCTTTTGAGATAAAAAAAGATAAGAATTCAGTAACAAAATTGGAGAAATGCCGGAGTGGTCGAACGGGACTGACTCGAAATCAGTTGTACGCATTAGTGTACCGGGGGTTCGAATCCCTCTTTCTCCGCCATAAAAAATCCTAATAATCTATACAATAGAGAGTTAAGATTTTTTTATTTTCGATATTAGCCCACGCTAGGAGTGATATGCGATTGATCTAAGCGGCATTGCAACTTGCCTGACCTGCCAGCCGGCAGGCTGGCGGCAGTCAGGAATGCCGCTTAGCAGGGCAATGCCAATTTTAAGTAATCCTGTTCGTGTATCCTGCTCAGCTGTTTCTTTAACAAATGGAACGTGTTCTACAACGGTGAGGGTGTGCACTTATTTGCCTGTTTCTTTTAAAGGAAGGATATCAAGAGTAAGCTGTTTTTTGCCTTCAAAATCTGATTTTTTAAGATTTTTAAGATCTTCCCGGGCGAAACTGTTTCTCTGCAAAATTACAATACCTTTTTTCTAATCAATAAATTTCCAAATCACCCCAAACTTGATTGCATAATCGGGCATGGGATAATGTGGTACCAGAAAATAATTATACCCTGTGACTGCAGCGTTGAAATGTTGGTATTTAAAGAAAAGCAGCGTGTTTTTAATGGTGAAATTTAAATACAAATCAGCATAAAACGCATTCCCTATCCTGTTCATGTTCTGAAGATGGAAACTTCTAGTCGCGGGCATATAAGCATCGGCAAAATAAGCCGTGTTATAGAAGATTTCAATTCCGGGTTGAACGGTAGTGGCATTTTGAAATAAGGACCTTGTATAATAAAAAGAAATACTTCCATGGAATTCAGGTACACGAAGTAAACTATCACTCTTGGGCTTTTGATAAATCAAATGTGCATCCATACTAAAGTCACCCAATCTCTTCTTTACATCAAGAGTTGCAGTGAATATGGATTGGGTGATTTCTGTTTGTTTTGGATGTGCCGTTTTATCCATAAAAATGTAATTATCAATCTTTTGATAGTTGATGCCGGCTGTGATCCCTTTATAAGAATAATCGGCCTGTAATATCAGGTACTTTTCTGCAGAAAAATCTGTTTCCCAACGTAAATAATTTCCATGATAAAGATTGTAAAACCATGAAGGGCTTTGTTTTGCTATTTCTGCACGTAGGTTTAATAATCCATAATTTCTATCTTTATTCCCAATAAATTGTCGAATATTGGCTTGCAGAGAATAGTTGCCATCGTTGTGATCTCCCAATACATAAAACCCATCCACATTTAACCTGAAACTTTTAAATAAAAAGGTTGAAATTCCGGCTTTAGGTATCATATTATTAAATGATTGCCTGGCAATTGTATCATACACTTCTGTGTGAAGCTGTTTAATACCAAAATACACATATATTGGTTTGTCTTCGGGTTGAATTTCATATCCCAGATTCGACCATTTTACTTGATTCTCAATCCTAAGTATTCGCGTTGAGTCGAATGCATTTGTAGGATTCAGGATCTCATCGAATTTATTATAATATGCACTTTGATCCTTCGTGTCTTCAAAAATAAATGACTTTCGCTCGATAGATAAGGTATGACTAAGTTGCCCGAGTGGTAATCCTTGGTGTCTGGATTTCTGCCCAAGAGTATCAGTTGTAATATAAGGTGCCCTGCCTATATTGAAATACTGATTTAAGTAAATACTACCTTTTTTAAGCGTATTTTTTGCTTGTTGAAGATTTACAGCAATTAGTTTACGGTTGACTTCAAGACTAAATGTAAAAGCACTATCATTTACAAGGCCACCGTTCTCTTCAATTATTAATTTATCGTGAATATAGTTGGCTATAAACCCATAACGCCCATTTCGGGTAGAATATCTTGCAGTAACGTACAGATTTTTATTATCAGACCGCTGGTGCTCATATAAGCCGGGCGCATTAATGAATTTAAAATTAATACCCACATTTAAACCACGACTAATATTTTGAGAATGTATTACCCTTAAATTGTTTTCTTTTTTAGGTCCGGACACATAATAGAGTTCAGTAAAAGGTCTGAAAAGTCGATAATATTTCACATTTTCGTTGGTATATGTATGGATATCCAATGGGCTGTATCTGTAATTAAAACCTTCACTTATCTGTGGTTTAAATCGTAGATTTTTAGCAGGGAGACCAACATTCCCAAGATTTGCATAATAACTCCCCGCCTGGTATGTCGGATCGTAATTTTGAATTCCAGATAGGCTTGTGTCGAGGCGGTGAATTTTACCAAGTGCAAAACTATCAATTCGGGCGGTAAAGTATTCTACCAAAAAGGAATCACGGATTATTGGGATACTATCCTGGGTTTTTAATTTGTTTGGATTAAGCGTATCGAGTGGAGCTGCAACTAACGAATCCTTAATTGTTCCTATTAAATTTATGCTATCCTGAATTGCGGAAATAGATTGGATGGTATCTTCTTTTATTTTCCAAGGCTTAATTGTATCTTTTTTTATAGATTTCTGTGGAATTGTATCCTGTGTGATAAATAACGGTTTTTTATTTTCATCTGTAAAATGTGAGGCATAGAGTGATGAAAATAGGGTAGAGGATATTATGAATAAAAAAGTGATATATTTATTTCCGGATAACATAAAGCAAAACTAATCAGTTTTTTAATTGAGATAAAAAAGTGTACCAAAAGTACGGATAAAAGCAGTGTTGAGCTACACTTGGATAAAAAAAAAAGCCCCCAATTTATTGGGGGCTTTTATGGTAGTTGGCAACGACCTACTTTCCCACATTAACTGCAGTATCATCGGCGCTGGTGGGCTTAACTTCTCTGTTCGGAATGGGAAGAGGTGAACACCACCGCAATAGTCACCAAAAATTCTTAACTCAAGGGTACCTTAAGGTAACCAATGAAGAATTTTTTTAAAAAAATCGACATATATTAGAAAGAAAATACAAAAGTTCATGATATATAAAAACATCAGAGTAGAAAGCTTACGGGTAATTAGTACTGCTCGACTATGTCATTACTGACTTTACATCTGCAGCCTATCAACGTCCTAGTCTTGAACGACCCTTAAAGGAAATCTCATCTTGGGCTGAGTTTCGTGCTTAGATGCTTTCAGCACTTATCTCGTCCGAACATAGCTACCCTGCGATGCCACTGGCGTGACAACAGGTACACTAGAGGTTCGTCCAACTCGGTCCTCTCGTACTAGAGTCAGGTGCCCTCAAATTTCCAACGCCCACAACA
>JAHIVC010000098.1 GCA_018816945.1 Bacteroidota bacterium
AAACGCCACCTCAAGCCAGGGCATCGTAGTGCCCAACAAATACAAATACAATGGCAAAGAAGAACAGGAGATGCCGGGGAAGTGGTTGGATTATGGGGCGAGGTTTTATGACCCACAGTTGGGGAGGTGGCACAGCGTGGACCCGTTGGCTGAAAATCATTTTGATTTTACCCCCTATAATTACGCACTTAATAACCCACTCCTTTACATTGATCCATTTGGGATGGATACTGTAAACGTTAATAATGATACCCCTATAAAAAAAGATGATGTTGTAGTGATGGATGATGGAAGTAGTGTTACATCAAATGCTGACGAAGTTGAGGTAACCGGAGCAAGTGAAAATAACAAAGGAGGGTTACACCTAACAACTGATAAAGATGCGGGCACAAATAATGATAGCAGGAAGGGTGATGGTTCTGATCGAAATGTTGATGGTTTACTGCCATCTGTTGGAGTGTCTAAAACCAACAAATTAATGAGTTTTATTAGAGATGCACTTAGTATCTTTGGTGGTATATCAAATGCAAATGATAGAAGCAAACATGAAGCCAAGGATTCGCAAATTAAAATTGATGCTAATAATAAAACTGATGAAGCTGAATCGAAACCGGTTGTTGATTCATCAAGAAGAGTGACAATTAGATATAAAGTAAGAGGTTTTGATGGATCATCTTCAGGAGATGCTACGAGTATTACAACCTTAAAAGATTCTGTTAGAACAAGAAAAAAATTAGAAAGTGATAAAAGAAATCATAAATTTAAATAATTGTTCACATTATGAAAAATACTAAATATCATGTACTTATGTTTATATTATTAATCTTAATTATTACAAATGTGTATTATTATATACAATTCAATAATTTAAAATTAATGTATACTAGTGATTGTATTAAATCGCATTTGTATTTTTATGGAAACAATATTTCCTCATTGGCAATTTGTAACGCAAATTATAGTAATAGAGAAGGTTACTTTGTTAATAAGCTTGATACAGTTCAATTGAATCATTACCTACATATACAATTGTTTGATGATTCTATCTATGATAGTAAACCAAAAAGCTATTTTTATGAATTTATTGATTCAGATTCGAGTATCTTATTGTTAGATAGTTTGTACTGCAATGATATCCAAGATTTTCAATATATTATTAAAGATACGGCCAGTAAACTATTCCTTTTTGAGACCTATTATCCATTTGAAGATTCAATCCTTTCGTTTCGATCTGTTTTACCAATCAGAGTAAAAGATGCTCATGGAAGATTAAGCCAACATTTCTCTAATGAGAAAATCGACTATTTACTTGACATCTCAATAAAATAAAATTGCAGGCCAACGATTATTACCCTTTGGCATGGTACTCACTAAAAACGCCACCTCAAGCCAGGGCATCGTAGTGCCCAACAAATACAAATACAATGGCAAAGAAGAACAGGAGATGCCGGGGAAGTGGTTGGATTACGGCGCACGATTCTATGACCCGACGTTGGGGAGGTTTACAACAGCTGACCCATTGGCAGAAGTAGCTTATGATTGGACACCTTACCGATATGGGTATAATAATCCTATGAAATATACAGACCCAACAGGAATGCTTGAGTCTACTCATACAGATGAAGACGGTAATGTTCTTGCTGTTTATGATGATGGAGACAACGGAGTATATAAACATTCAGGAAAAGGAGATGAAGCAGCAAAGAATGTTGAAAAGAATTATAGTGCTGATAATACCTCCGCTGGTGGGGAAAAAATGGGTGAATCATTACATTCATTAAGTTTTGCTGACCAAAGCTTGTATAATGAAACAGGAGAAGTTCAGGCAGCTGATATCAAGATTGATTTTGGTTCTACTGAATTAACCGATAAAGTGCAAGGAATACTTGATGCAGACCCATCATTAAAAGAATATGCGGGTAAAGCAGGGACTAATGGTGATTGGGACTTAAAGAGTAATACAACAAACGGCTCGAAACTTTTTGGCAAATATGCTTCTCCAAGGGATGCGGGAAACTTTGCAGCAGGAGCAGTAGCTCAGATGTCAGGCATTGCGCCTATCGCACAGTTTGGTTTTGGTGCGTATAATATGACAGGAAACAGCAAACCTTTAACAGGATTGGTCACAGGTGCCGTTGGTAGATTGACTTTAATTAATCCCGCGGCAGGTTTAGGTGCAGCCTATTTGATAGGAAAATATGGCGAAGATAAACTTAGCCAACGTTCAATTGATATAGGTAAGCAATACATTAAAAACAAATAAAATGAGAAAGAAACTAATTGTGCTATTATTATTTGCCTTTATGTTAAATTCTTGTAATGATACAGCAACAGAGATTACCTATAGGTATGACAATACTGTAATTAAAAGAGTTGATAAAAGAGACAGAACGACTTTTTATTATAATAGGATTGATAGCGATTCTCCTAAAATATGGGTGGAGTATTCTGGGATAAATGATGGTTTTTCTGGTTACTTGAAATTTGAAGGTAATGGAAAAGTAAGTATTCTTTCTGGGGATGGTTATTTTCAATCATCTAATATTGATACCTCAAAGTTTAAATACAAAAGAATACTTGCACATCAAAGACCTGATTTAGGAGAGAATGTTTGCTTTATTCAACTGGCAACAAAATATGAACAAGAAAAAAACCTTAATACAGGAACTAGGATTAAGGTTAATTATAAAGATACTAAAGATTAGGTATAGAGCCCGGCACTGCCGGGCTTTTTGCTTTATAGAGCAGCAATATTCCCCTGCTGGCGCGGATTTGTAATCCGTGCCTGTAAAATAATCTATCACAAAAAACTATTTTTACCTGATTAAAGAAAATTACCAATGGGCAGGCAGGAAATATTTGTAATTAACTGAATATGAAACGTGTTTTGTGGCACAGATTGCAAATCTACGCCAGCGGAGGGATTTATAGAACCACGCGACGGGAGTCGCGCGGTAGCGGGGGGGGGAGTCGCACGGTAACGGGGTCAACTCCTGAAAATGAAAAGTATAACCCAAAAAACACTTCTCGCTGTTCCCGGGTCGGGTGCGCGAGCCACGCGCGAACGGCGGGCAGCGCCGGGGTGAATGAAAAAACAGCAGAAAATCCGCGAAGCTGGCCTCAGCAAGAGGCCATCTCGCCCCTCATGGGCGACGGTTCGCAGGAT